>JAJDEQ010000061.1 GCA_029259695.1 Planctomycetota bacterium | reverse complement strand
GTCGATCGCACCGGCGCTCGACTTCACCTCGTCCAGCACCGCGGCCATGCCCCGGTCCGCCGCGCCGCCGTAGTGCCGGGCCAACGCCCGGTCGACGGCCTCCTCGCCGGCGATCACCCCGCGCACCTCGCCGCCCACGATGAAGGCGATGTCCGGGAGCACGCTCGCGTTGAGGGGATCGGCCAGGGCCACGACGAGCACGCCGTCCTGCTCGCGCACGGGGACCGCGCGGTAGAGCGTGCAGGTGGCGCCGTCGATGCGCGCCGCCACCTCGGACGTGATCGTCTCCGCGTCCAGGTCGATCGGCTCGAGACCGGCCTGGACGCCCAGGGCCTGCAGCACCTGGTCGCGCTCGACGCGCCCCATGCCCACCAGGATGTCACCCAGGTGGCCCCCGCCGCGGGCCTGCTCGGCCAGGGCTGCCTGGATGTCTGCCTGCGTGCACGCGCCGCGCGCCAGGAGCACGTCGCCCAGCCGTTGTCGTGCAGCGCTCACGGGGCGTCCTCGTGCACCGTGGTCTGGACCACCTTGAGCAGCTCGGCGATCGTCGTGGTCCCGTCGAGCACCTTGCCCAGGCCGTCGTCGCACAGCGAGGTCATGCGTCCCGAGCTCTCGGCCCGGACGCGGATGGCGCCCACCGGTTCGCTGCGGAAGGTCATGTCACGCAGCGTCGGATCCATCTCCAACAGCTCGAACACTCCCAACCGGCCGCGATAGCCGGTGAAGCCGCAAGCGCCGCAGCCCGTCGCACGGAACAACGCGCGACCGGAGAGCCGCTCGGCCGACAGGCCCACCGAAGCCAGTTCGCTCGTGCTGGGCTCGTACTCCTCGCGGCACGCCGTGCACAACTTGCGCACCAGCCGCTGCGCCATGACGGCCTGGATCGAGGCCGACACCAGGAACGGCGCCACGCCCATGTCGACCAGGCGGGTGAGCGCGCTGGCCGCGTCGTTCGTGTGCAGCGTGGAGAAGACGAGGTGTCCCGTCAGCGCCGCCTGCACGGCCACCTCGGCCGTCTCCCGGTCGCGGATCTCCCCCACCAGGATCACGTTGGGCGCCTGCCGCAGCATCGCGCGCAGGATGCGCGCGAAGCTCAACCCGATCCTCGGGTGCACCTGCACCTGGTTGACGCCGGGCAGTTCGTACTCGACCGGGTCCTCGGCGGTGATGATCTTCACGTCGGGCCGGTTGAGCGTCTTGAGCGCGGCGTAGAGCGTGGTCGTCTTGCCCGAGCCGGTGGGCCCGGTGACCAGCACGATCCCGTTGGGACGCTGGATCAATTGCTCGAACCGCCGCCGGTCGTGGGCTCCCAGGCCGAGCGCCTCGAGATCCACCAGCCCCGCCTCCTTGTCGAGCAGGCGCATGACCATGGACTCGCCGTGGTTCGAGGGCAGCACCGAGGCGCGGATGTCGATCGCGCGCCCCTTGACGGTGACGTTCATGCGGCCGTCCTGGGGCTTGCGCTTCTCCGCGATGTCCATCTCCGCCAGGATCTTGAGGCGCGAGATGAGCGGCGCCAGCAGCTGCTCCTCGTGGGACGCCACGTCCATCAGCACACCGTCGCGCCGGAAGCGCACCCGCACCCGGCCCTCCATCGGCTCGACGTGGATGTCGCTGGCCTGCTCCTCGACCGCACGGCTGATCATGCGCGAGACGAGGCGCACGACGGGGCCCTCGCCCTCGTCCTCCTCCGGTTCGGCCGGCAGCGACACCTCGGTTCCGCTGATGGCCACGTCGTAGTAGTGCCCCAGCGCCCGACGCAGGGCGCTGGGCGTGGTCAGCGCAGCCTGCAGATCCCGGTTGAGCATGAACTGCAACGCGTCGAGCGCAAACGTCTTGAGCGGGTCGTCCACCGCGAGCACGAGCGCGGCCCCGCGCTGGGCCACCGGCAGCACACGGTGCTCGGCGGCCACCTCCTTGGGCACCAGTTCCAGCACCGCCGCGCCCAGGCGTCCGCCCTTCGCCAGGTCCGCCTCGAGATCGACGAAGGGCAGCCGGTGCTGCTTGGCCAGCGTGCGCCACACGCGGTCCTCGTCGAGCAGCCCGAGCGCCACGATCGCCTCACCGAGCGGGATGCGACGGGTCTTGTGCAGCGTGACCGCCTTGCCGAGTTGCTGCTCGTCGAGGGCACCCTGAGCGAGCAGCAGCTCTCCGAGGCGGTCGGCCATGCGCTGTCCTCGAGCAACCAGGGGGAACGGACGAACCATGCGCGGTCACGCAGCGGGCACCACGGGGAGCGCCACGACGCGGCGGTGAGCCCCCGGACGGCGACGCCGCGCCGCCATTCTCGGCGGGTGACGAGGCGAATCAAGGCGCGTTGACAGGGCTGGGCACGCCCTCTAGCCTTCCTCGGTCTTCCTCCGAGGCATCCGGTCCCCCCCACGCGGGTGCCCGTGCCGTCGGGCACCAACGCATGGGGCAGACGTTGACGCACCGAGATTCTCCGCGGACGACCCGTCGCCGGCGCGCAGCCCCCGCCTGCCTGCTGCTGCTGCTCGTCGCCGCCTGCGGCTGTCCCCCCAAGGCCCCCCGCTACGACTCGCCTGCAGCCACGCTGGCCACCTGGCAGAGTCAGCTCTGCCACGAGGACCCGTCGGCCGAGTACGCCTGCCTGGCGGCGGACTTCAAGCGCGACATCGGCGGGTTCCAGAACTACCACGTGTGGCGCGGCGCGCTGCTGGAGCGGGAGCCGGTCCTGGCCTGGCTGGTCAAGCGGGCCGACGTGGGCGACTACATCATCGACACCTGGCAGGACACCCGTGGCCAGCGGGCCGTGCTGACCCTCGCCGCTCTCGGCCGGGAGATGCAGATCGGCTTCGAGCGCGAGGTCTGGGCCACCGTGATCCGCGCCGATGGTTCGGCCGACGTGAAGCGCCAGGAAGAACTCTTCGATCGACTCGTGTTGCGGCGCGCTCCTTCCCAATGGGTGACGTTGGAGCGCCCCGACCTCACGGGCGAGCGACTCGACGACATTCGCTCGATCCACTTCGATACACGCTGGGTGATCGCCGCGCTCGGAGGGCCGGCCTTCACGGAGTCGATGGCGGAATGACGCGCTGGACCTACGTCTTCGGGAACGGCCAGGCCGACGGCAAGGGCAGCGACAAGCAACTGCTCGGCGGCAAGGGCGCCAACCTCGCCGAGATGACGCGCATCGGCATCCCGGTCCCGGCCGGCTTCACGATCACGACGCGCTGCTGCGCGGACGTGACCGAGCGCGGCGGCCAGTGGCCCGAGGACCTCTGGGAGCAGGTGCTCGCCAGCCTGGCGCGCATCGAGGAGCTGACCGGCAAGCGCTTCGGTGATGCGCAGGACCCGCTGCTCGTCTCGGTCCGCTCGGGCGCGGCCGTGTCCATGCCCGGGATGATGGACACGATCCTCAACCTCGGCTTGTGCGCGGCGACGCTGCCCGGCCTCGCCGCGGGCGGCAACGACCGATTCGCGTGGGACAGCTACCGGCGCCTGATCCAGATGATGGGTGACGTCGTGCTCGGCGTGGATCACGAGCTGTTCGAGGTGCTGCTCGAGGACGCCAAGCGCAAGGCGCAGGTGGAGATCGACGCCGACCTGTCCGCCGCGGAACTGGAACAACTCGTCGGGCGCTACAAGACGCTGGTCCTCAGCAAGACCGGGGCGCCGTTCCCCGACGACCCCCACGAGCAGCTGCGCGCCGCGATCAGCGCCGTGTTCAACTCCTGGGACAACCCCCGCGCGCGCACCTACCGCCGGCTGAACGACATCCGCGGCCTGGCGGGCACGGCCGTCAACGTGCAGGCCATGGTCTTCGGCAACCGCGGTGACACGTCCGCGACCGGTGTGTGCTTCACGCGCAACCCGTCCACCGGCGAGAACGTGTTCTACGGCGAGTTCCTGCAGAACGCCCAGGGCGAGGACGTCGTGGCCGGCATCCGCACGCCCCAGCCGATCGACGAGATCGACGCCGTGTTGCCGGGCATGCTCGGCCAGCTGCTGGACATCAAGCAGCGCCTCGAGCAGCACTACACGGACATGCAGGACATCGAGTTCACCGTGGAGGACGGCCAACTCTTCATGCTGCAGACCCGCAGCGGCAAGCGCACCGGCTCCGCCGCCGTCCGCATCGCCGTGGAGATGGTCAGCGAGGGACTGATCGACCGACCGACCGCGGTGCGCCGGGTCGAGCCGGCGGCCCTGGACCAGTTGCTGCACCCGACCTTCGACTCCAGCGCCCAGCGCAACGTGGTCTCCACCGGCCTGCCGGCCTCCCCCGGGGCGGCCTGCGGCCAGGCGGTGTTCAGCGCCACGGAGGCCGAGGAGTGGGCGGCCAACGGCAGCGACGTGATCCTGATCCGCACCGAGACGAGCCCCGAGGACATCGGCGGCATGCACGTGGCCCGGGGCATCCTCACCTCCCGGGGCGGCATGACCTCCCACGCGGCGGTGGTCGCCCGGGGCATGGGCACCTGCTGCGTGGCCGGCTGCGGCGCGCTGATCGTCGAGTCACGCGAGCGCACCGCCACCCTGGGCGACACGAAGATCTCCGAGGGCGACTGGCTGAGCCTCGACGGCAGCACCGGCGAGGTCATGCTCGGACGACTGCCCATGGTCGAGCCGGAGCTGGCCGGCGACTTCGCCACGCTGATGCAGTGGGCCGACGAGTTCCGCCGGCTGAAGGTGCGCACCAACGCCGACACACCGGAGGACAGCGTCCGGGCCCGGCAGTTCGGTGCCGAGGGCATCGGCCTGTGCCGCACCGAACACATGTTCTTCGGCGAAGACCGCATCGCCGCGGTGCGCCGCATGATCCTGGCGGACAACGATCGCCAACGGGAAGCCGCGCTGCTCGAACTGCTGCCGCTCCAGCGCGCCGACTTCGAGGGCATCTTCGCCGCCATGGACGGCCTGCCGGTGACGATCCGGCTGCTCGACCCGCCGCTGCACGAGTTCCTGCCCCACGCCCTCGATCAGCAGCAGGCGCTGGCCAAGACCATGGGCCGCGACACCGAGACGATCACCAAGCGCGTGCGCGACCTGTCCGAGCTCAACCCCATGCTGGGCGTGCGCGGCTGCCGTCTGGGCATCCTCTACCCGGCCATCTACGACATGCAGGTGCGCGCGATCTTCGAGGCCGCCGGGCGCTGTGAGTCACGCGGCATCACGGTGCTGCCCGAGATCATGATCCCGCTGGCCGGCACCCGTGAGGAACTCGCCTTCCTGCGCGAGCGCATCGAGAAGCAGGAGGCCGAACTCCGGCGCGACGCGGGCTTCAGCGGTCCGCGGCTGATCGGCACCATGATCGAAGTGCCCCGGGCGGCGCTCACCGCCGGCGAGATCGCCGAGGAGGCCGACTTCTTCTCGTTCGGCACCAACGACCTGACCCAGATGGCCATGGGCTTGTCGCGCGACGACACCGGGCCCGTCATCTCCCACTACATCGAGCACGGGATCTACGAGCGGGATCCGTTCGCCAGTCTCGACGGGACCGGTGTGGGGCGGCTGGTGGAGATCGCCGCCCGCGAGGGTCGCGAGCGCAAGTCGACCCTGAAGGTCGGCGTCTGCGGCGAACACGGCGGTGACCCCCGCTCGATCGCCTTCTTCGACGCCGTCGACCTCGACTACGTGAGCTGTTCCCCGTTCCGCGTCCCCATCGCGCGCCTCGCCGCGGCCCAGGCGACACTCGCCCGGGACGCCTCCTGAGCGCGGCGCGGTGACCTCCGCCGGTCCGGGCGGCGAGGACCTGGTCGCCGTTCACCGTGCCTCCACGGGAGCGGCCGCGCGGGAGTACGCGCTCGTGCTCGAAGCGCTCTCGATCGACCATGAACTCGTGCAGGTGGACGCGGGTTGGGTGCTGCTGGTGCCTCCCGCGTCGGCGCCCCATGCCTACGAGCAGTTGCGCGCCTACGAGCAGGAGAACGCTCGCTGGATGCTGCCCGATGACGACGAGCCGCTGCCCCTGTCGGCCGGTGTCGTGGCGGCGTGCATGTACGGCCTGGCGCTGGTGCTGGTCTACCGGCTGCAGACCACCGGCGCGTTCGGGATCGACTGGACCCGCCTGGGCCGCACCCAGGCCGCGGCCATCCGCGACGGCGACTGGTGGCTCGCCGCCACCGCCCTCACGCTGCACGCCGACCCGCCGCACCTGGCCGGCAACCTCGTGTTCGGACTCGTCTTCTGCGCCACCGCGTGCAACCTGCTGGGCGTGCCCCAGGGCGCCTGCGCGATCCTCGCCGCCGGCATGGCCGGCAACGTCCTCAACGCCTGGGTGCAGACCCCCGAGCACGCCTCACTGGGCGCGTCCACCGCCATCTTCGGCGCCCTGGGGATCCTGGTGGCGCACCGCTGGCGGCGCCGGCGGCGACGACGCCACGGTGCCCTGAGTCGCAACACCCCGCTGGTCATCGGCGCCATCCTGCTCGGCTGGCTCGGTAGCTCGGGTGACGTGGCGGCCCACCTGACCGGCTTCGTGAGCGGGTTGCTCCTGGGCGCGTGGCTCGGCAAACACGCCCGCCCCCCCGAGTGGCCGACGCCCGTGCGTTGGTGCCTGCTGCTCGCGCCCGCTGGCACGATCGTGGTCGCCTGGGCCCTGGCGCTGCGTGGCGCCTGACCGCACCGTTCGTCCGCTGCCCTGTGGCCCACGGCGCCTGACCGCACCGTTCGGCTCGGACCCCGAGGCTGGTAGGCTCGCCCCCATGAAACTGGCCCACGAACACGATGGTGCGCGCCTGCGCGTGTCCATGAGCGGAGACCTGGAAGCGGCGAGCTGCGACTGCGTGCGCAACTTCTGGGAGCTGCGCGTGGCCGGCCACGACGACGTGCACGTCGACCTGAGCGACGTGGAGACGGGCGACGGCCACGCCATCGCGGTGCTGACCACGCTGCTGCGCGACAGCCTCGCCGCGGGCAGTCGCCTGACCCTGCACGCCCCGCCCCAGATGCTGGCGCACACGCTCTACCAATCCGGCATGCTGCGCCATCCGGGGCTCGTGCTGGAACAGCCGCGCCAGGAGGAGCCCTACGCGGGGTGAGGCTGCGCGGGGGCGGGGTTCACGCCCTGCCTCCACGGGGTTCCGGGGTTCACCCGCGACTCGACTGAGGGGCGCGAAGGCCCCCCCACGGCGGGACGCGAAAGGACGCGCTCAGTCGGCGCTGGCCGTCCAGTGCACGAGCTGGTTGCGGCCCTGGCTGCGGGCCATGGTGGCGCCGCGCTCGGCCCGACCGAACCACTCGTCCACGCTGTCCAGGCCGTCGCGGGGCATCTCGCACAGGCCGATGTGCAGCGCCAGGGCGCCCTCGAAGCGTTCGAGCACCAGGCTCATCACCCGCTGGACCATGTCCTTGGCGCCGTCGGGTGGCGTCCCCGGCAGCAGCATGGCGAAGCGCACGGCCTCGATCCGGGCCGAGAGGTCCACGTCGCGCGACTCGGTCAGGATGATCCCGGCGATGTCGAGCAGGGCCGCCCGCACGGCGTTCTGGCCCTCCTGCTCCTGGATCTGCTCGAGGCCCTCCACGTCGATCACCAGCAGCGAGTGCTGCCAGCCGAAGCGACGGGACTTCTTGAACTCCTCGTCGACGCGCAGACGGAAGTAGACCGGGTTGAGCAGACTGGTCGCGTCGTCTGTCAGAAGAGAAACGAGATCGCCCTGTTCCATCGTTATTCTGTGCCCTCCCGGTTCAGGACCCGATCATGGAGCATGTCACCCTCTGGCTCAAGTTCGCGGCGGCGGCGTCGATCGTCGTCATCGCGGGACTGCGCCTCACGACCACGGCGGAGAAGCTCGCCCAAGCGATGGGATGGGGACATGCCTTCGCGGGCTTCGTCATCCTCGGCTGGGCGACGTCCCTACCTGAACTCACGATCTCGGTTTCTGCGGTCACGGGTGTGGGCAGCGCCAGCATGGCGGCCGGCAACATCACCGGCAGCTGCATCTTCAACCTGGGCATCCTGGCACTGCTCGATCTCGCCGTGCGGCGCCGCCGCGTCCGGGACGGCAGTCACATCCCGGGGCTGATGCCGCTGGCAGGGTTCAACCTGGTCATGCTGGCCGCCCTGACCGGTCTGGCCTGGCGCCCGGACATGATCGGCGGCGGCGGTGCCTGGACCGGCGGTGGCCTGCTCATCGGCCTCTACCTGGCCGCCACGCTGCACGGGTGGATCCGGGACCGTGCCGAACCGAAGACCGACGACGACCAGCACGCTGACGAACCCGCCACGTCGCTGCCGGAGCGACGCGCACTCATCGTGCGCTGCCTCGCCATCGGCGCGGTGATCCTGG
>JAJDEQ010000007.1 GCA_029259695.1 Planctomycetota bacterium | reverse complement strand
GGAGCGACGCCAGCTCTTCGGCCTCGCCCTTCGTGAGCGCCATGGAGATCGTGTCCCAGGGGCACATCACGGCGCACAACGAGCAGCTCACGCACGTGTCGTAGTTGACCCGGCACACCTGGGTGGGCGACGTGTCACCGGGGCTGCCCGAGGCGACCTTGTCGATGGCATCGACCGGGCAGCACTCGAGGCACACCTCGCAGCCGGTGCAGCCCTCTTCGTCGACCCAGGCGATGGGGCGGTCGTTCTTCTTCAGCTTGGGGACGATCTCGCCAAACTGGTTCTGGATCGCTTCGGTGGGGCAGACCCACGCGCACAACGAGCAGTCGATGCACTCGTCGGCGGCGAAGATGCGGAAGGGCTGCTTGGTCTCGCCCTCGATGATCGAGACCGGGCATTCCTTGGCGCACAACGTGCATCCGATGCACTTCTCTTCGAGGATGAAGAAGGCCATGAGAGCGCTTTCGGTCCGAACCGGGTGAGGTCTTGATGGCGACCACACGACAGACGCGTGGGGCCGAATCATAGGGCATCCGGGGGCCGGCGCAAATGCTCCTCGGAGGCTGCCCGCGCCATGGGAGCAGGCTCGGCGCCATCCCGAGAGCGGCGTTCGACGCAGCCCTGCAGCGCCAGGCGTGTCCGCAGCAGGAACTGGTGAGAAGTCCGGGCTAGCCCGTCGCCCGGGACCGCGCCGAGCGACCACGCCGCGCCCCGACCGGCCGGCCAGCAACATTTGCGCCGGCCCCCGGATGCCCTATGATTCGGCCCCGCGCGTCTGTCGTGTGGTTGCCATCAAGACCTCTCCCGGTTCGGACCGAAAGCGCTCTCATGGCCTTCTTCATCCTCGAAGAGAAGTGCATCGGGTGCACCCTGTGCGCCAAGGAATGCCCGGTCTCGATCATCGAGGGCGAGACCAAGCAGCCCTTCCGCATCTTCGCGGAAGACGAGTGCATCGATTGCTCGCTGTGCGCGTGGGTCTGCCCCGCCGAGGCGATCCAGAACCAGTTCGGCGAGATCGTCCCCAAGTTGAAGAAGAACGATCGGCCCATCGCCTGGGTCGACGAAGAGGGCTGCACCGGCTGCGAGGTCTGCATGGAGTGCTGCCCGGTCGACGCCATCGACAAGGTCGGCTCGGTCAGCCCCGGCGACACGTCCCCCACCCAGGTGTGCCGGGTCGACTACGACAAGTGCGTGAGCTGCTCGCTGTGCGCCGTGATGTGCCCGTGGGACACGATCTCCATGGCGCTCACGAAGGGCGAAGCCGAGGAACTGGCGTCGCTGCAGGGCACGCTGCCGGTCGGCTGACCCAGCCGGTTCACTGACCCGGCTGACTGACCCGGTCGGCTGGACCGGTCACTCACCCAGCCCGCTGGTCGGACACTGGCCGCCTCGGCAAGCCGCAAGGCTCAGCGAACGGCGTCGCGCACCTCGGCGACCGCGACCTCCTCCGAGCCGCCGTCCAGGCGCACGAACGAGCCGCCCGTCAGCTCGGTCACCCGACGCAACCAACCGTCGTCGTTGGCGCCATTGCGGAACGAGACGCCGTGGATGCGCAGTTGCAGGCTGCGATTGCGCTCCGCCACGTACTCGACCAGCAGTTCGGGGTCGGTGATCGCGCCGGTCGTGGGCTGACCGTCCGAGAGCAGGAACAGCGTGTCGATCTCAGGCGAACGGCCGTAACGCCCGTTGAAGGGGTCGTCGAGACTCGACTCGGCCAGGTCGAACAGCGCCGAAACGGCGGCGTAGACGTTGGTCTCGCCTCCGGCACGGTACTTGGCCACCTCGTCCTGCGCCGCACGACGGGTGCGGGCGTTCGCCACCGCCAGGGACTGCTTCCAGCGATGGCTGCGATCGGCGAAGTCGACCAGGGTGAAGGCGACGCTCTCGTCCAGCGTGCCGATGAAGCGCTGCAACTCCTGCGTCGCGAGTTCGAGGCCCGGCCGCGCGGCCAGGGGCGCGGCGCGTCCCATGCTGGCCGAGCAGTCGGTGGCCAGTGCCATGCGCTGCGAGGCGGTGGGCAACAGGTGGTAGCTGCGGATCGAGTCGTCCACGTAGCGACGCACGTCGGTGTCGCCCTGGGCCACGTCACCGCCCTCGGCCGTGCGCTTCAGGTGCCAGCGCCACGCGCCGACGTCCGGCCCGTAGGTACGACCGGTCTGGCGACGCAACAGCGCGGCGATGTCCTCGCGCAGGCGCCCGGTCTCACGGCCCAAGGCGTCGACCAACAGCTCCAGACCCGCCTGACTGCGCAGATCGCCGATGGCGGTCAGCGCCGCGAGACGCACGCGCCAACGGGGGTCGCTCGCGAGCTGCTCGAGCGTGGCCACACTGCGCGGCCCAGCCAGCCGGACCAGGGATCCGGGAACCGCCGCCCGCACACGCTCGGAGGGATCCTGCGCCATGTCGAGGATCGCACCCAGGCGTGCGGAGATGCGCGCGCGACCGACGGCGTGAACTGCTGCCGCGCGCACGCCGGCCTCCCGATCGGTGAGGGCCTGCGCCACCGGCGCGCGCCAGTCGACGACGTCCGGGCGGGACTCGGCCAGGGCCAGGATCACCTGCTCGCGCGTGCGGGCGTCATGGCCGCCCAGGCCCTCGCGCAGCACACGCGTGAGCGCGTCCTCTTCGGTCAGCGTGCCCAGTGCGCGCCGCGCGGCGGGGAGCAAGGCCGGACGGTCGGCCCGGAAGACCTCGAGCAGCGCGCTCGCCAGTCGTGACTGGTCACCAGCCGGGATGGCCCGCAGCTTGTTCAGGGCATCCCGCTCCAGGCCTCGCCGCAATGACCGACGCAGGTCGTCCACTGGGTCGTCGGTCGCGACGATGAGCTGCTCGGGCGGCGCGGCGGCGTCGATCATCCCGCAGCCCTGGGCCGTGAGTTCCCCGGCTCCGGGCACCATCAGCCCCAAGAGCGCCAAGGGCAGGCAACGCGAGAGCAAGCTCCTTGCCGGCTCCAAGTCACCACGCATCCGGAACACCCTGCCGTCGCCTGTACTCATCCCGCCGCTCCCTGGGATCCGCTCCGGCTCCGCACGAGCCGCAAGGGCGATCCTACCGTGGTCTACGCAGCCCGGATCGGAGCGCTACACGGATTCGCGTCAGCGGACCCCCTGGGCCTCTAGCCCGGACTTCTCGCCAGCTTCGTCGCGAGGGTGCGACTGGTGCTGGAGGGCAAGGAGCATCGTCGCTTTCGGCGCGGAGGCGGGGTGACACCCCGTCGAGCACCGAAAGCGTCTATCGACGCAGCCCTGCAGCGCCAGGCGTGTCCGCAGCAGGAGCTGGTGAGAAGTCCGGGCTAGAACGGCACTTCCGAACGCGCCGGCTCCCGCTCGTCGAGCAGCCGCCAGTGGCCCCCGCTGACCAGGATGCGCGGCACGGGCGGGTGAGTCTTCTGCCGGTCGATGTAGCGATCGACGTTGCCGCCGCCCTCCGGAGGCAGCACCACGACCCAGTCCCCGCGCTGGATGCTGCCGTAGAGCCAGGCCGGCACGGGCAGTTCCACGCCCGGCACGTTCGGCATCGACAGTCCCTCGAGATACGAGGCCTTCATGTCCTTGGGACGCAGCGGATACACGGCCGCGTCCTGGAACGCGGGCCAGACCGAGTCGATGGCGATCTCCGGCGGACCGCGCAGCACGGGCGCCAGCAGGCCCCCACAGTTTGCCAGGGCCCGCTCGGGCAGGTCGGGCGGCGCCTCCCCGCCCACCGGCATGGTCAACCCCAGCGCACGGGCGATGCGTGCGGTGTTCTCGCGCTCTTCCGGATCGGGGTGCTCCATCAGCGCCACGCCCTCGCTGAGCGCGTCGCGGATGTAGGCGTCGTCCTTCACCCGACCGCCCGCAACGATGCGTTCGGGCGGGAAGCCCGCCAGCGTGGCCACGCGCAGCTCATGCGAAGACAGCACCCGGGCCCAGCAGCCGCTGTTGGCCATCATGGCCAGGATCGCGGGTGGATCCCCGTGCTCGATCGAGATCGTGTTGGCCCCGGGCACCTGGCCCAGGACGCGCCCCACGGCCAGGGCGCTGATCAGTCTCACCGCGTGTCCCTCGAGGTGGCTGGTCAGCTCCTGGAGGTCGATGTCCTCGAGATAGAGGAATCCATCGCGGATCTGGAAGGGATCAGGCTTCGTTCTCAAGGCGTTCGGCCAACCTGTCGAGCATGCGCCCGTGGATCTGGCACACGCGGGATTCGGAGATGCCTTCCTTCTTCCCGATGGCCTTCAGGGTGAGCCCCTCGAAGTAGTAGGCCTTCACGAGCCGCCGCTCCACTTCGGTCAGCTCGTTCTGGACCACCTTGAACATCTCGCGGCGATGGAGGATGTCGGGGGGTTCGGCATCGTCCGAGACGAGGCTGTCCCCATCGTCGCCCGCGATGTGGCCATCGGCTTCGGTCGGGTCGAGTGAGACCATCGTGCCGAAGTGCAATTCGTTCAAGCTGTTGCGCAGAGCGGGGATCGTCACGCGCAGGTGGCGCGACAGCTCGAGCAGCGTCGGCGGACGCTCGAGCTTCTCCTCGAGCTTCCTGATCACCTCGTGCAGGCGCGAACCACGGTTGCGCGCCTCGCGCGGGATCCAGTCCTGTTGCCGCAGGAAGTCGATCATCGAGCCGCGCACGCGCAGCCGGCAGTAGGTCTCGAACTTGACCTTGCGCTCCGGGTCGAAGTTGTCGATCGCCTGGAACAGGCCGAAGGTCCCTGCGCTGATCAGGTCCTCTTCGTCGACCGTACGCGGCAGTCGAGCTGCCAGTTGCTCCGCGACCGCCCTCACCAGGGGGAAGTAGACCTCGACCAGGCGCTCCTTGTGGACCCGCCTGCGTGATCGCAGGTACTTCTCCCACAGTTCGTCCTTGGTCGGCGGCGCCGCACGCTTCAAGTGGATGCCCTCGTCCGAACCACGCACCCGCGGTGACACACCGCGTGAACGCGTTCCGGGCCCGCTGGTTGCGGTGACACGCACTCCGGACCGCGGTCATGACCGACCACACTCGCTGGAGTCCCCGCACCGCTGATCACCATGGGAATCAAGGTGCGCGTCGCACGCGCCGGTTTCAAGCACTTTGCACAGCCAATGCACGACGGTGGACATCCCACATGAGGAGCGCGGAGCATGTTCGCGCGACCACATTGCCTCGCGGCAACACCATCGACCTCGAGAGTGGTCGACTTGAAGCCCGCAACGCGCGCCGAGTGCGAGACGCAACGGCACGGAAGCACCCCAGCGTCCGCTCGACGCCCGCTACTCGACGAATGCCGGCGCTGCTCGACGAATGCCGGCGCTGCTCGACGAACACCGGCGCTGCTCGACGAATGCCGGCCTCTCGCAACAGTTGTCGGCACGCTAGAATGCCCGATCGCCGCGGCGTGCGGTCCCACGGGACTCGCGAGACCCTCGAAACCCGAACGCACACCCGTCGAACCCGGAGCCACGCATGAGCGACAACGCCCGCCAGCGCATCGGAAGGCTGATCTGGCCGGCGATCCGCGCCTCGCGCGGCGAAGCGGCCCTCGACGCGCTCGCCCCGCTCATCGATCGCTACCCCCCGGGGGGCGTGATCGTGTTCGGCGAGGGTCAGCCCCGCGTCGACACCCTGATCGCGGCGTTGCGTCTGCGCGTCCCCGGCCCCCTGCTCGTCTCGGCGGACCTGGAGCGGGGCTGCGGCCAGCAGGTGCGCGAGTTCTCGTCGCTTCCGCCCGCCATGGCGCTCGCCGCGTGCACTGATCCCGACGCCGCCCACGACGCCGGACTGCTCACGGCGCTCGAGGCTCGCCAGGCCGGCATCGACGTGGTCTTCGCCCCGGTCGCCGACGTGAACTCGGCCGCCACCAATCCGATCATCGCCACCCGCTCGTTCGGGGACGATCCCCAGCGCGTGGCGGCACTCGCCTCGGCCTTCGCCGCGGGCGTTCGCGCCGGCGGCGCGCTACCCGTCGCCAAGCACTTCCCGGGGCACGGGGACACGGTGCAGGACAGTCACGACGTCCTGGCGCGCGTCGACCGGAGCGCCGAGGAGTTGCAGCGCATCGACCTGCTGCCGTTCCGCACCCTGATCGCGGAGAACGTGGCCGGACTCATGGTCGGGCACCTGGAGGTCCCGGCCCTCGATCCCGTCGCCGGCCGACCGGCCACCGCGTCGCCCTCGATCGTGCTGGACCTGCTGCGCCATCGCCTCGGCTACGACGGGCTCGTGGTGACGGACGCCCTCGACATGGGCGGCTTCCCGCGCGAACCGCTGGCGGCCCTCGACGTCCTGCAGTCGGGGCTCGACGTGCTGCTCATGCCGGCCGACCCGCTGGCCACGGCCCAGGCGCTGGAGCAGGCCCACGACCAGGGCTGGTTGCCCGACGAAGTCCTCGACGCCGCCGTGGCACGGGTCGATCGCGCCCGCGAACTGCTCCCGAGCCGCAGCGACGCACCGGCCGCGCCGCCGGCGGACCTGCCCGCGCGCCTGCTGCAGGACTCGCTCACCAGCGGCTCGGCACCGCTCCCCCGCCTGGCCGCCGGCTCGACGTTCCTCGTCCAGCGCTTCGGGGAGGACGGCAGCGGGATCGTCGAGCCCGCCCTGTGCGAGGCGCTGCTCGCCGCGGGCCTGATCGACGCCTCGGCCACGACGGCACCCGCGCTCGGGAAGCCCGCGCGCATCGGGCTGGTGATCACCTCGGTGCGGGCGCACCTCGGCAGTTCGCGCCTGTCGACACTGGACCGCGAGCGCCTGGGCTGGGCCCTCGAGCACGCACAGCTCGACGCCGTCGTGGTGCTCGGCTCTCCCTACGAACTGCTCGAGCTGCCGACCGACGTACCTGCCCTGCTCGCGTACGAAGCCACGCCCGAGACGGCGGCCCAGGCCGTGCGTGTCCTCACCGGCGGCGCCGCTGCCCCGGGACGCCTGCCCGTCGGCCGCGCGTCGTGAATCCGGCGCGTTTCCTCGACGAGAGCCGGGTCGACCTCGCCCTGGACGCGGTCTTCGGCCAGGACGAGGACGGACCCAGCCTCGAGGCCCTGGCCAACCACATGGTCGACCTGCTCGCGACCAGCGAAGACGTGGTCAACCCCACCAAGCTGCGCAACGACCTGATCAACCGCGAGCGTCGCGCCCCCTCGCTCCTGGGTCGGGGCGTCGCCATGCCCCACGTCCGCACCATGCAGGCGCGCAAACTGGTGATGGCGGTGGGTGTGGCCCACGACGGTCTGGTCCTGGAGGGCACGCCCGACGGTGAGCCGGTCCGACTGGTGATCGCGATCGTGGGACCGCCGTACGACGACCGGGCCTACCTGCAGGTGTACAAACGCCTGGGCGAGCGCCTCCTGGACGACGCCTGGGTGGCGCGGCTCGTGGCGGCGGAGCACCCGGGTGAAGTCCTGCGCGCACTCGGGAGCCACTAGCAGCCCGTGCGGGAGGACTCCCGCCACGGCTGCCGGGCTCACAGGCGCTTGCGGCGGTTGCGCACCAGGGAGCACAACGCCGCGCTGTCCTCGTCGGGCGCGGAGCCCGTGTAGCCGATGGCACGCAGCTGATCGACGAGTTCCACGTCCATCGGCGCCGTGTCGACCGACCGGTCGGCGCGCGCCGTCTCCGCCGCGCAGAGGGCCGCGGCCAGCTCCTGCTCGAACAGGGCGGCGGTCGCCGGATTGGCTCGCAGCAGATCGCGTGTCTCGCCCGGGTCGGCTGCCAGGTCATAGAGCGTCCGCACCCGCGTCGCCGTGTCGAAGGACAGACGCACGTTGCCCCGCGTCCAGCTCAGGATCGGGCGCCAGTCCGCGGTGCGCGCCATGAACGCCCGGTCGGCGGGCGGGTCCGCGCTCAGCACGTCGATGCCCTCCATCGTCGACGGTGGCTCGACGCCGGCGAGGGACAGCAGGGTGGGTGCCACGTCCGCCAGGGTCACCGGGCCCGTGACCGTGCGCGCCGTCAGTCCGGGCCCCGCCATCACCAGCGGCACGTCGATCTGCTCGGAGAACACGCTGTCCCCGTGCTCGACCGTGCCGTGCTCCCCCAACGCCTCGCCGTGATCGGATGTGACGACGACGACGGTGTCCGCTGCGCGCCCCTCGGCCTGCAGCACGTCGAGCAGGCGACCCAGGACGCGGTCGGCCAACGCGACGCGCGCATCGTAGAGATCGTGCAGGTGCAGCCAGCCCTGCCGGTCCACCACGGTGTCCTCCGTCTTCACCCGGTCGAGCCACTCGCGACCACCGTCGACCGTGCCGTCATAGGGCCCGACGAAAGCGGCCCGCAGGTCGTCGGGCACGGAGTACGGTGCGTGCGGTTCGAACACGTGGACGTAGGCGAAGAACGGTCCCGGCTCCCGTGCCATCTCCGCGAAGCGTGAGACGAGCTCGGCGCCGTCCACGCCCTCGCGCCACAAGGCGGGGTCGCGCCACAGGTCCTGGTAGCGATCGAAGCCCTCCGCATAGCCGTGGTGCGAGGCCGCATTGGGGTTGGTGACCAGCGCCTCGGTCCGATAGCCGGCCGCCTGCAACGCCCGGGCCAGGCGGGGAGCGTCATCAGCCAGGCGCTGGTACCCGCTGGCCGCGTCACCCACCAGGGTGACGCCGTGCGTGACGGGCGATTGGCCCGTGAGCAGGGTGCCCACCGAGGCCAGCGTGTACGACGCCGGCGCCCGGGCCGTGGTCCAGCTCACGCCGCGCTCGGCCAGACCGTCGAGACGCGGTGTCGTCGGCCGCTCGTGTCCGTAGTGCGAGACGTGCCGGCGAGCCAGGGCATCGAGCACGATCAGCAGCAGCGACGGCGGCGGCTCCGGACGGGCGAGCGCGCGTCCACCGGGGCCGGGGCTGCTCTCGGCGGACTCATCGCTGGCGGACTCATCGACCAGCGATGCCAGCACGAGCGCGGGCCCGATCGCGACGCGACCGTCCTCGAGCCCCGCCGCATCACCGCTGGTCTGGAAGTCGAGCAGCACCGTGCGGCCGGCCCACGGCGTGAGGTCGAGTTCGACCTCCAGTTCCGCGCCCGCTCCCCCTCCGGCGAGCACGCTCTCGTGCAGGATCGAGCGACGCCCGCCATCCTCGAGCAACGAGGTCTGCAGCGTCAGACCCGCACCGCGCACGTCGTAGCGCAGCACGACGCGGCGCCTGTCGGGCAGCTCCACGGCCAGACGAGCCGAGGTGCGCGCCGGAAGCGACAGCACGCGCGCACCCGGGTCGCGCCCGGGCTGCACCAGGCCCGCGTTCGGTGGTGGCGCCCAGACGGCGGACTGCCCGGGGAGCAGCAGCAGCACGTGACTCATGGCCGCCGCGAGCGGGAGGGCCACCGGCTCGTCTTCCAGCTTGCGCAACTCGACGCGCTCGAACTCCAGCACGAGTTCGTTGTCGCCCCGTCGCTGCATGGACGCCGGGACGTCGAAGCGCAACGGCGGCGCCTCGGCACCCTGGGCGACCTCGCGACGGCCCAGGTCTGCACCGTTGAACGAGACCTCGACCGCCTGCTGCCCGCTCACGGCACTGGCCATGCGCAACGTGAGCTCACGATCGGCGGGCTCGAGGACGTCGAGCCACAGCGACACGCGGCGACCCACGACCCACGCGAAGGGGGGATCGCCGTCGGTCCGGGTGAGCACCCCGCTCGCCCGGGAGAAGTCCCGGCGACGGGCCTCGGTCGTGTTGGCGCGACCGCGAACACCTGCCAGCGGCAGGTGCGACGACGTACGCACCAACTCCGCCTCGCGCCAGGCGTGGATCAGGTTGGTGTCGATCGCGAGTTGCTCGAGGGGCACCTCGGCCTGACGGCTGCAGGCCGACGCGGTGAGCGTCGCGAGCACCAACACGAAGCCGTGCGCACGGAACGACGGCGGCCGCATCCGACGAACGAGGAGCTTCAGTTGCCCAGCTCGCTCTTGGCCTGGTCGTAGTACGACTGCGCCTCCTGGGACAACGCCCAGTCACCCTGGACCCAGTCGAGGTAGTGCTCGGCCAGGCCCTTCACCATGACCCAGTTCTCCTGCCCCGGCACGAGGGACTCCTGGATGCGCGCCTTGACGAGCTTCCACTCAGCCTCGGCCTCGACGCGCACCTCCCGTTCCAGTTCCGCAACCGTGTCCGGGTGCGCGTGGGGCAGGGTCGAGAACTCGTCGATCGCCTTCAGCGCCAGTCCGAACGACTTGGCCGACTTGCGGAAGAACACCTCGCGACGGATGTCCGTCGTCGTGGGCTGCTTGTCGAGTGACGCCACGTTGCGGTAGTGGTCGAACAGTTTCCGGGCCTCGGGCACCTGCTTGGCCGCCGGGTACCGCTCGATGAACTCCTTCGCTCGCTTGAGCATGTAGCGACAATTGCCGGAGTAGGTGGGGTCGTTGGGACCGAGCTGATCGACCCAGCCCTTCTGCAGCTTCTGGATGTTGCCGAAAGCCGTCTCGGCCGCGCGCTCGAACTCCCGTGCCTGCGCCGCGGCGATCAGTTCGTCCACTTCGACGATGCGTTCCTGGGCCTCGGCGTACATCGTCGTGCCGGGACTGACCAAGGCGAAGTACTCCCGGGCCTCGGCGTAGCTGGCCCTCGTCAGGGCCTCACGGCCCAGGCGGAAGCGCTCGACGTCGGGCCCGCCCGTGAGCCCGCTGAACGAGGACTTCCAGACGAAGATCGCGCCGATCGCGACGACGGCGATGATCACCGTGGGGAAGAGCCAGGCCGGCGCCTGGCTGCGCGCGGGACGGCGACTGCGGGCGCGACGGCCGCCGCCACTCCGGGGCCGGCCGCGGCGATGGACGGGCGGTTCGTTCTCGACGGGACGTTCGTCCGCCTCGGGCTCCTCGGCCTCGGACTCCGCGCCGTCGTCCAACGGGCCCGGCTCGGGGACCTGCACCACACCGCCGCACTTGGGGCACTTGCCCCGGCGGCCGGCGTGTTCGTCGCGCGCATTGAACGCGGCCCCGCACGCGCCGCACGTCACCCGGATCACTGGGGCGCGTCCCCACCGGAGGCGGGGGCCGCGGGCGGACGCCCCGGATCAGCCGGCGGCGGACTGCTGGGCGCCTTGTAACCGGGGGGCAGCGGTGTCTTGAAGCGCACCGGTCCGGAGCGCTTCGAGACGCTGCCCCCGGCGGGTTCCGTGGGCACCGCGCCGGCTGTTTGCTCGGGCGCCCGGACGGGCGTGCCCTCGGGCGCCGCGTCCCCCGCGTCCGCGCCGTCGTCCCGCGGGGCCGAGCGCGTGTGACTCAGCAGCTTGAGCGGGCGCACGGGGTTCGTCGTCGGGCGCGGCGTCGGGAGCGGCGGCTCGGGTTCGGGGACCTCGGCCTGTTCGGGTTGCTCGGCCTGTTCGGGGATCTCGGCCTGTTCGGGTTCGGCGGGTGTCGCCGCCGGTTGCTCGGGTTCGTCCCGCTCATCGAGGTCGTCATCAAACCCGTCGAGCTGATCCAGGTCCTCGAGGTCGTCCAGCTCCTCGGCTTGCGCGAACTCCTCCACGTCCTCGAGATCACCCAGGGCTTCGAGCTCTTCCGGGTCCCGCGTCACGATGTCGCTGGCATCGAAGTCCGCGGAGGGCTTGCTCGCTTCGCGCTCCTCGAGCGGCTCGAGCTCCTCGAGCTCAGCGAAGTCCTCGAGGTCCTCGAGATCGGCTTCGTCGGGTGCGTCGACATCGACCTCCGGTGAGGGCAGCACGGCAGTCGCCGCCGCCGCCGCGCCGAGATCGGGCGCCGTCGCCTCCGGGTTCTTGTAGAGCAGCATGCTGTCACCCACGCGCAGCGTGTCGTTGTGCAGCAGGTGCCCGACGTCCACACGCTCTTCATTGAGGTACGCCTCGCCGGTCAGCACGACCACCTTGTGCCCGTGGTCGGTGCGCTCGATCACCATCTGGCAACCGGCCGCCCCACTGTCCTCCAGGAGGATGTCGCAGTCCGGGGTGTTGCCGATGATCAGGCGGTCGGCGTCCAATGCGTGCGGCTTGGCGCCGCGACCCTCGTTCACGATGATGCGCATGTCGTCTCTCTTTCTGCTCGAGCGCATTCTAGCGCGAGGTTCGCACAAGCCGCCAACCGGCCGGCCCGCCCGGGGACAGGGCGCGCGCCCTAGAAAACGGCTTCCAGGCGCGCGTACTCCGCCAGCAGTTGCTTCTCGCCGAAGCGCTCGAAGCGAACCGTGATCCGGGCCTTGCGCCCCACGCCGGACACCGTGAGCACGACGCCCTGGCCGAAGTGCGTGTGCCGGACGGTCTGCCCCGGCTGGGGCATCTGGACCGCCGTCTCGTCCAGGTAGTCGTCGGCATCCGGGATGTAATCGCTGACTGCGGGATCGGGGGCCGAGTCGCGACCGAAGGCCTCCACGCGACCGCGCCGCCTGCCGCCCGGCCCGAACTGCTGCCGATCGTCGAACTCGAGGTGCTCGGGCGGGATCTCGTCCAGGAAGCGCGAGGGTTGGCTGGGCAGCCACGACCCGTGGATCGGCCGGCGGCCCGCGTAGGAGAGCACCAGGCCCCGCATGGCCCGGGTCATGCCCACGTAGCAGAGCCGCCGCTCCTCCTGGACCTCGGCATCCGATTCCATCGAGCGCATGTGGGGCAGCAGCCCCTCCTCCATGCCGACCATGAAGACGTACGGGAACTCCAGCCCCTTGGCCGCGTGCAGCGTCATCAGCGTCAGGCGGTCGGTCACCATCTCGTGGCGGTCGATGGCGGTCAGCAGGGCCGTGTCCTCCAGGAATCCGGCCACGGTCGGCTCCGTCGCGGAGCGCGCGTAGGCCGCGACGGCCGCCTCGAGTTCCGTCACGTTGTCCAAGCGGTCGGAGGCCTCCTGGCCACCGAAGTCGCGCAGGTAGCCGTGGAAGTCGGTGCGCTCGATGATCTGCTCGAGGGTCGTCTCCACCGGACCCTCGAGCGTGCACTCCAGGTCGTCGAGCAACTGCGTGAGCGCCGCCAGGGCGGTGCGCGCACGCTTGGTCAGGCCGGGTGCCTCACCGGCCCGACGGGCCGCTTCCCGCGGCGAGATCCCCAGCGGGATGGCCCACGAGCGCAACCGTTCCAGCGTCGTCTTGCCGATCCCGCGCGTCGGCGTGTTGACCACGCGCAGGAACGCCACGGCATCGGAGGGGTTGACCAACACGCGCAAATAGGCGAGCAGGTCCTTCACTTCCTTGCGATCGAAGAACTCGACCGAACCGATCAGCTCGTAGGGGATGTTGTCGAGCCGCAGCGCCCGTTCGAGGCCGCGCGACAGTGCGTTGGTGCGGTAGAAGATCGCGATGTCTGTCAGCGGTGTCCCGGCGTCGCGCAGCTCGCCGACCATGCGCACGACGGCGTCAGCTTCGGTCTCCTCGTCGTCGGCTGCCAGCAGCTTGACCTTGTCCCCGTCACCCAGTTCGCTCCACAGGTCACCCAGCAACCGGCCGGAGTTCTGGCTGACCACGCCGGACGCGGCGGCCAGGATGTGGTTGGTCGAGCGGTAGTTCTGCTCCAGCCGCACCACGTGCGCGCCGGGGAAGTCGCGCTCGAAGTCGAGGATGTTCTGGATGCGCGCGCCGCGCCAACGGTAGATCGATTGGTCCGGGTCCCCGGTGGCACACAGGTTGTTCGTCCCGCCTGCGATCTCGCGCGCGATCCAGTACTGGGTGCGATTCGTGTCCTGGTACTCGTCGACGAGCACGTGGGCGTAACGCTCTCGATAGCGTGCGCGCACGTCCTCGTGCTCGCGGAGCAGTTCCACCGTCTTCAGCAGCAGGTCGTCGAAGTCGACCGCGTTCGCATCGGAGAGCGCGGTCGTGTAGCGGGTGTAGACCTGGCTCACGACCTGCTCGAACGGCCCCAGCGCCGCGCTCTCGGCCTCTTCGGGACCGATTCCGTCGTTCTTCAGGCGCGAGATCGCGCTGCGGATCGCCCGCGGGTGTGGATTGTTGGGATCGAGCCCCAGCTCCCGGGCGATCTCGCGCACCACGCCCACCTGGTCGTCGGCGTCGTAGATCGTGTAGTTGGCGCCGAGCCCCACCGGGCGGCCGTCGAAGCGCAGGATCCGGGCGCAGAAACTGTGGAAGGTCGAGACCGTCACGCGCCGGGAACCGACGAGCATCTCGACCCGTTCGCGCATCTCCTGGGACGCCTTCTTGGTGAAGGTGATGGCCAGGATCGAGGACGGGCTCACGCCCCGCTCGATGAGGTGGGCGATGCGCCGCGTGATCACGCGGGTCTTGCCGCTGCCCGCGCCCGCCACGATCAGCAACGGCCCCTCGCCGTACTCGACCGCCTCGCGCTGAGGCTCGTTCAGGTCCGCAAGGATGGACGAAACAGCCGACGTTTCTCGCTCTCGGGCGCTCACCCGACCATCATAGAGACTGCGGGGGGACGCCGGGAGCGCCGTCGGGGATGAACCCGACAGCGCTCGAGCGAACGGCTGCGTCCGACCGATCCGCGCCTAGCGGATGACCACGTCCAGCGGTCCGCCAGCCGTCGAGGCGCGCACGGCGGAGATGTGCCGTTGCCCCGTCGCGTCGACCGAGACGTAGACCCAGCTCACGCCGTAGCTCGCGTCGAGCACTCCGGCGAGGCTCTCGACCTTGCGCTGGAACAGCTCGACATCGATGCGCCCAGGCGCCCCAGGCAACACTTCGGCGTACGCCACGGGAGCCGAGCCGGCCAGCATCTGCGCGAGATCCACACCCGTGTCCACCACCAGCAGGGTCGCTGCTGCCAGGGACTCGGGAGCCGCCTCGAACAGCGTCGCACCCGCGACCGGGCCCGGCGTGTAGGCGACGTCGCCCTGCAGCGCCAGATCCGGGCCGAACTGCTGGGAAGCGAGCGGCAGGGACGGCGCCACGAGCGTGGCCGCCAGCGGGTCGTCCACGGGAGTCACCGTCTCGGTGCTCTCGAACCGCAGGCGAGCGAGGCCCGGCCGCAGTTCGCCCTGGGCGATCTCGCCGAAGAGCGTCGGCCCCGTGGCGGAGGAGGCGAACGCACCGCTCGCGGGACCGGTGCCCATCGTCCCACCGACCAGGCCGGTGGAGCCCTCGCTCCCGGACTGGGTGGGGACCACCCCGTCGTCATCGTTGTCGACCTGTGCCGACACCAGTGACGGAGCCAGGCAGGGGAGCAGGAACGCGGCGGCCAGCAAGCCGACTCGCAGTCCGGTCGCCATGCCGTGCAGGTTGCATCGTGGGTTGGCTTTCATCGTTCTTCTTCAGGCAGCAAACAGAGCAGGGATACGGCGCTGCAGACTCTCGTGGAGCGCCGCCTCGCGGGCCAACAACGCCATGAAACTCTCCTTGCGCTGAAGGAGAGTCCGCAGCTGCGGCACGCGCGAGGGGAACCTCCGAACCAGGTCGGAGAAATGTCGGACGGCCTGATCGACGCGCCCGAGCTTGGCGTAGTTGACGCCGAGGTTGAGCAACGCGGCGAAGAACCGCGGCTCACGGTCGAGGATGTCGCTGTCGAGCACCTTCTCGTAGCACTCGACGGCGCGCGCGAAGTCGCCGGCACCGGCGTAGACGTTGCCGAGCATGTGCAGCGCCATCATGCGATGCGAGTGGTCCGCGGCTTCGCGGTAGACGCGGCGGAACTCCACGCGCGCGCGGTCGAAGCGACCGGTGCACTGGTGGTGCATCGCCAGATAGATGCGCGCCTCGCTCAGGTCCGGCTCGAGCGCCAGCGCCTCCTCCAGGAAGCGGCGGCCCTTGGTCAGCGCTCCCCCGGTGTCGCGGCGCGTCGAGCTGAACAGCTCGCGCGATCGGCGGAAGAGCGAGCCCGACTCGGGAACCGGCGCCGCCTGCCCGGTGGCGGACGACTCGAGTTCGCGCACTTCGCGTACGAGTTGCTTGCCGCGGGCGGTCGTGCTGCGGATGTCCACCGGCTTGCGCACCGGCACGAAGGAGCGTGCCAGGATGCCCGAGACACCCTGGTTGCCCGCCAGCACATAGGCCTTGCCCAGTTCGTAGAACAAGCGCGCCAGATCGGCCTGCTTCTCCACGACCAGCTTGCGCGTGATGGTGGCGAACAGGCCGTGCTTGTCGACGACGGCCGCAAGCGCCGCCTCGGCGCCCCAGTCGCCGCGATCGTCGCCTTCGCAGGCATCGTCGAGGACGTCGTGGTGCAGCTCGGACAGAGTGCGTAGGTCATCCACGAAGTCCCGGCAGCCGTTGCACTGCTCGAGGTGCTGCGTGATGCGCGACAGGTGCGCAACAGCGAGTTCGTGGTCGACGAAGAGGTTCAGGTCGTGTTCGAAGGTGACACACGCCTGCGTGGACGACTTCATGGCTTTCTTGTCCCAAGCACGCGAATCATGCACTGCAAGATCTTCTTGCGAGCGCGACAGACGATCATCTTGAAGTTCTCGAGCCGGATGCCGAGTTCCTCGGCGGCGTCGCGGTACCCCATGCCCTGGATCTCGACGAGCTCGAGCGCGAGGCGGTCGCGTGGCTTGAGTTCGTGGTGGTAGGCGTAGGAGTACAACTCGAGCAGCAGTTTGTAGACGTGACGACAGCGCCACTCGGACTCGGCGTGTTCGGTCGCGAGCGGCGGCGACTCGGCGTGTTCGTCAGCGAGGATCTCGGCCAGTGAATCGGCGGGGATGCCCTCGCGGCCGTTGTCGTGCAGGTGCCGATAGATGGTGTTGCGGATGATCGAGTACGACCAGTTCCGGAACGCGTTCGGCTTCTCCGGGCAGAACTTGCTCGGGTACCGATAGATGGCCAGGAAGGTCTCCTGGAGGATGTCATGCAGGTCGCTCCGGCACCCGGTCATGCGCATGATGCGAGAGGCGATGAGCGAGAACGGGCGCAGGTTCAACTCGAACAGCAGCGTGTAGGCATCGATCCGCTGATGGACACGGAAGACGTCCATCAGGGCGTTGTTCAGCGGCTGCAGGAGCGGTGTGCCCTCGAGCGCGCGATCGAGCAGCGCGTGGTCGATCTCCTCGGCGATCCGAGCGGCCCGGGCGGCCAGCTCCGGGGGGGCCTCATCCAATGCATGAGCCGGCTTCGCTCGCGGACTCGCCGCGGCCTGTCGCAAGTGGCTCGACTCGGGTTTCTGCACGGATCGCCCTACAGGTCTGTACCCCTCTCTCGGCCGGGCTTCAGGCGTGGATCGGGTTGGGGCCTGGGTCCGGGGGCACGGTCTGCTCTAGGACTCAGACCCCCGGACAGTCACAGAAATGACGGGAAAAAGGTGTGTGTGTGGCCAAGAATGCGCCGGACGCACCGTCCGGAGCGCTTTCCAAGATGGCACGGTTGGGCCGAATCGTCACCTGGGCCATTCTGGGCGCACTGCTCGCAACGGCCGTGCGACCCGTCTGGTCCATCGACCCGGACGCCTCCGCCTACGTGGAACTGGCCCGCTCCATGGCCGCCGGAGAGGGCTACCTGCTCGACGCGCTGCCCCACGCGAAGTATCCGCCGGGCCTGCCGGCGCTCTTCGCCCTGCTGATCAGCTGGTCGGGCCCGGAGGCCTACGGGCTGCTCCACATGGGTCTGGTCGCCGCCTTGATGGCGGCCGTGGCGCTGACCTGGGCCCTGGCCCGCCGCTGTGCCCTGTCGCTCGATGCGGCCTTCGTCGTGGCAGCGTGTGTGGGGCTCTCCCAGACCTTCCTCGAGCTCACCACCATCTACCTGCGCTCGGAGACTCTGTTCCTGTGCGTGAGCCTCGCCGCGCTGCTCGTGATGCACCGGGCCTTCACCGACGGGCGCCTGACGACAGCCGTCGCGGCAGCAGTGCTGGTGGGCATCGCGATCGCGGTGCGCATGGCCGGCGTGGCCCTGCTGGCCGTCCCGCTCGCCCGCTTCGCCTGGCCCGGGCCGGGGACGGGCCTCCGCGCGCGAGCGGTGACCGTGCTCCTGCTCGGGTTCCTGCCGCTGCTGGCGTGGCAACTGCGTGCGGCGAGCATCCAGGATGCCCATCCAGAGGCACCGGACTACCGTGCCGAATTCTGGGCAGCCGAGCCGCGTGACCTGACCAAGACCGTACGCACCGACATGCCCGCGCTCGACGCGGCCGGCATGCTGCGCCGCGTGCGGGGCAATCTGGAAGTGCAGGCGCGGGCCATGGCGACCCTGCTCACCAATGTCGACCGGGCGGCACACCGACTCCCGGTGGGGGCCCTGTTGCTCGCCTTCGTCCTCGCCGGCGCGGGCGTGCTCTGGCGGCAGGGCGGAATCCAACGCGATCTCACGCACTACCTGCTGGCCACGCTCGCGCTCTACCTCGTGTGGCCGTTCAATCAGCTCGCGCGCTTCTACGCGCCCCTGCTTCCCCTGCTCCTGTTGTGCGGCGGCGCAGGCATCGCTCTCGCCTTGCGGGCCGCACGCACGGCGACGACGTCTCGTACCGGCCGCGCCCTGGTGCTGCTCACCGGTGCGGCGCTGCTCGCCGTGCTCGCGCTCCAGCACTCGGACCACCCGCGCTGGCTCGGGCGCTACTCCACGACGTATGCGGCGCTGCTCGCAACGAGCGGCGTGGCCTGGCTCGGGGCACTCGTCTGGCTGGGTGGCGGGCGAGCACTGCCGGCCGTATCGCACAAGCTGGCCTGGGCGCTGCTGCTGCTGTTCGCCGGGACCTTCCTGAGCGCTCGCTTCGTGGACATCCCGGCGCGCGCCGAACGCTTCGAGGCCCGCCGCGCACAGGACGCGGTCCCGCCTCCACTCGACGCCATCGACGTGCACCCCTTGATCGAACGCGTCGCCTTGTTCCTGCTGCGCGAGACGGCTCCGGATGCCGTCGTGATGACCGACGTCCCCAAGATGCTGTCGATCCTGTCCGAGCGGCGCTGCGTGCCCTTCCGCTACCAGGTCGTCCCGCCCGCCGTGATCGCCGACGGCGCGGACTTCGTCTTCTACACGGGCGAACTCCCCGACGCCGCCGCGGTCCTGCGGGACGTCGCGCAGGACTTCGAGGTGGCCGCGGAGCTCACCGAGTCCGGCCCCGACGGCGAACGATTCGGCTACACCATCTACCGCGCGCGCTGAGCCCTCGACCAGGTCATGGACGCCCTCCTCACCAGCCTGCAGCTGACCATGCGCCAACTCGTGGTCGTCGCCGGGCCGCTGATCGTCATGGCGTTCCTGCTGCACGTCGTGGAACGGCTGCTCTCGTCCCGCCTGATCTCACGCTTCGGCTGGCGCGGAGTGCTGATGACCGGCTGGCTGGGAGTCCCCGTCCACGAGTTGAGCCACGCCCTGGCCTGTGTGCTGTTCCGCCACCGGGTGGAGCGCCTGCGGCTGTTCTCCCCCGACCCGCACACGGGACGCCTGGGCAGCGTGCAGCACGCGTGGAACCGCCGCAGCCTCTACCAGCAGGTGGGCCGCTTCTTCATCGGCATCGCCCCGATCGTCGGCGGCACGCTCGTGCTGTGGTGGCTGAGCTGGGTCTTCGCCTCGTTGTCTCCGATGACCATCGAGCCCCCGCACCTGCCGCCCGGGTCCAGTCTGTTCGCCCTCGCCGGCGCGGCGGCCAACGGCGCTCGCGAGCTGATCGTCGGCCTCGCCCGCCCCGAGGTCCTGTCGAGCGGCTGGACCTGGCTCTACCTCTACCTCTGCCTGTGCGTCGGTGCGCACCTGGCCCCCAGTAGCTCCGACCTGCGCGGTGGCGCGCCGGGCTTCGCGCTGTTGCTCGTGCTGGTCTTCGTGGCCAACCTGTGGGCCACCTGGGCCGGCGCCAGCGCGCGAGCCGGCGAGCAACTCGTGCTCGACCTGTCCGCGCCGGTCCTCGGCCTGCTCGTGCTGGCACTCGTGCTCGGCTCGCTCTGCCTCGCACTGGTGACGCTGCTCACCCTGCCGCTGCGGGAACGGCGCATCTGAACCCAGGCCCCCGACGGGCACTCGCGCACGGGCACTCCCGCGCCCTGCGCAACGACGACGACCAACGGCTAACCCGGACTTCTCACCAGCTCCTGCTGCGGACACGCCTGGCGTAGCAGGAGCTGGTGAGAAGTCCGGGCTAGTCGTCGCCGGAGGGCGGCTTGCGCAGCCGTTTGGTATCTCCCCGTTGGCGCTTGGTCTTCACCCGCCGGCGCTGCGAGCCCTTCGTCGGTTTGGTCGCCCGCCGGGCCTTGGGCACGTGCAGGGCCGCGTTCACCACCTCGACCAGGCGTTCGCGAGCGATGCGGCGGTTCTCGAGCTGACTGCGCTCGCTCTCGACGTGGAGCACGAGCTCTCCGTCGGAGGTGAGTCGCGACGCGAGGCGCTCGAGCAGACGTCGGCGACGGGCGTCGCCGAGGACGCGACTGTGCGCCACCGACCAGCGCAGGGTCACGCGGCTGGACGTCTTGTTCACGCTCTGACCGCCGGGCCCGCCCGATCGACTCGTGCTCATCTGCAACTCGTCGCCCGGGATGACGAGATCGCGACGGACCTGCAGATCGTCACTCGCCATCGCAGGCCTCCCCGATTGTCGTCGCGCGCGGCCCGCGGCCGCTGAACAGGGCGCCCGACGTCGCCACCGTCAGCAACGTGAGCGCCGGCAGCCAGTGGAACACGAGCCGATGGATGCTGGTGAAGAGGTGGCGGCCGACGTGCATCGTCGTCGCGGTGTAGACCAGGGCCAGGAAGCCGACGACGCCCAGCACGATCCAGAGCAGCCACGCACTGCGCGCGCGGCGGTCGGCGAGCACCAGCCCCACCAGCGCGAGCGGCAGCAGACCGAACGCGGAGGCCTCGAACGGCAGACGCCCGATCCCCACCAGGACCGGCAACGCCCGGGCCGCGAGCACGTCCCCATCGAACCAGCGACCCGCCGACACGATGCCCGACTCACCGACGACGCCGGCCTCGATCACGATCGTCGGCAGCGCGAGCAGGGCCACGGCGAGCCCGCAGGGCAGGACGAGCGCCCGACGCGGGCCGGCCAGCAGCCACGCCAACAGCACGATCGTGACCTCGACCCGGCCTTCGAGCTTGGTCGCCACGAGCGCCGCGCCGGTCAGGACCGCCAGGGCGCCCGCGCGCGCGCCGCCCCCATGGCGGAGGTCGAGCACGCCCGCCACGAACAACAGCAGGTAGAGCGCGTCGGCGCCGTCCATGTAGCCGCCGGCCACGGCCGACTCGCGCACATCCAACGAGACGAACAACGGCATCGAGACGAAGGCCGCCAAGAGCCCCAGACCGCGGGGACCGGCCCGCGACAACAGGCGCGTCATCAAGCCCAGCAAGGCCACGACGAAGGCGTGCAGCACCAGCTTGGGGCCGGTCGACGCGTCGCGCGGCGAGCCGGCGAACACCGGCGCCATCAGGCTCGGTCCGAGCAACGGGTAGTTGCGGTGCACGCCCAATCGGTCGGGGTCGTGGAGTGAGGGCGCGTGGGCCGCGCCGACCTGGGCCAGTTCCCGCGCCTTGGGCGCCCAGAACTTGCTGCCGTCGGCGCGGAAGGGCAGCCCCGTCGCCGCGCCCGCACCGACGATCGCCACCAGCACGACGAACAACGCCAGCGCCGCCGGCACGCGCCCGCCTGCGCCGGCGGACATTCCCGTGTCTGCCAGCGGCCGCACACCCGCTCCCACCCGGAGCGCCCCGAGCGAGACGACCGCGAG
>JAJDEQ010000060.1 GCA_029259695.1 Planctomycetota bacterium | reverse complement strand
GGCGAGGACTTCCGCGAGGGCCTGGCTGCCGTGCTGAGCGTGAAGCTCCAGGACCCGCAGTTCGAGAGCCAGACCAAGATCAAGCTGGGCAACCGCGAGATCGAGGGCATCGTCGCTTCGGTGGTGAACGACCGGCTGTCGCAGCATCTCGAAGAGAACCCGGCGGTCGGCAAATCGATCGTGAACAAGGCCGTGCTCGCCGCCCGGGCGCGCGAAGCCGCCCGGCGCCAGCGCGACCTGGTGCGCCGCAAGGGCGCCCTGGCCAGCGGCAACCTGCCCGGCAAGCTGGCTGACTGCCAGAGCAAGAACATGGAGGCGACCGAGCTCTACATCGTGGAGGGAGACTCGGCCGGCGGGACCGCCAAGCAGGCGCGCGATCGCCACTACCAGGCGATCCTCCCGCTGCGCGGCAAGATCCTCAACGTCGAGAAGGCGCGACTGGACAAGATCCTCAACCACGAGGAGATCCAGATCCTGATCACGGCCCTGGGCACAGGGTTCGGTCAGGACGACTTCAACATCGCCAAGCTGCGCTACGGCAAGATCATCATCATGACCGACGCAGATGTGGACGGCTCCCACATCCGTACGCTGTTGCTGACGTTCTTCTACCGGCAGATGCCCGAGCTCGTGATCCAGAACCGGATCTACATCGCCGCGCCGCCGCTGTACAAGCTGCGCAAGGGCAAGCGCGAACGCTACATCCTCGACGAACGGGGTCTGCGCCGTGCACTGTTGGAGATGGGCGTCGACAAGGCGCGCGTCGAATTCGTCGCCGGGTCGACGATGATCGAAGGCGACGAGCTGCAGCAGCTCGTGCGCCAGCTCACCCAGCTCGAGGGTTACCGCGAGCAGTTCTCACTGGGCCGCTTCGGCGTGAGCTTCAGCGAGTACATGCAGCTCGAGAACAACGGCCGGCTCCCTCGGGTGCGCATCGTGCAGCCGGACGGGTCGACGCAGGTGTTCACCGAACGCGACGAGTGGTCCGAGTACATCGATCAGCTCGAGGACGAGGTCGCTGCCCAGACGGCGTCGGCGGAGTTCCACGATGCCGATGCGCTCGAGAAGCTCGTCGAGAGCCTGACCGCAGCGGGCTTCGCCCGGGATGACTTCACCATCGCCCATGCGGTGGAGGATGAGGAACAGGACGACGGGGGCACCGAAGACGGGTCGCCGCCGCCGGCCGAGGCGCGCTTCGTGGTGCACACCGGGAACTCGGACGAGGGGCGCCCGGCGGCCGATCTGTTCCAGGTGTTGGACGCCCTACGGTTGGCCGGCGAGACAGGCGTGGACATCCAGCGCTACAAGGGTCTCGGCGAGATGAACGCGGACCAGCTGTGGGACTCCACCATGAACCCCGAGACGCGCACACTGTTCCCGGTGCTGCTCGAGGATCAGATGGAAGCCGACCACCTGTTCTCGGTCCTCATGGGTCCGGGCGTGGAGCAGCGGCGCAGCTTCATCGAGAAGCACGCCCTCGAGGTCCGCAACCTCGACATCTGAGTCGAGGGCCCGGCTGGGTTGTGGCGCCCACTGGGTTGGCGGCCACTGAGTTGGCGAGCACCGGTTGGCGGGCACTGCGGGGGTCGTCGCGGCGTGGGGCCCGGGAAGTCCGACGTCGGCGAGAGGTCAGCGGCCTGGAGCTGAGTCGTCGTCGGTGGGCGGCTGCGGTGCGTCGTCGACCCGATCCGCATCCGTCTCTGCCGGCTCCGCCGCCTCGTCGGGCTCGCGCTCTTCGATGGGATCGAGCGGCGCGGGCATGTCCTCGAACGAAGTCCGGCGGCCGTGATGGGGTGGCAGGGGCGGGCGCTCGGTGTCGCTGTCGGCCAAGCGCAGCTGATCCGAGACATCCCGTGCCGCGCTGCGCAGCCGGTGCAGCATCACCCCGAGCTTGCGCGCCACTTCGGGCAGGTCGCCGCCGAACAACAGGATCGCGGCCCCGACGAGCAGCACGATCTCCATCGGACCGATGTTGAGGATGCCCACGACCTGAGCCGCGGAAGTCGTTGCGCCCGGGTTCATCGCACGCGGCTCGAGATGTTCTCGAGCAGGTCGCCCTCCTCGAGGGCCGCCGGGCGGAAGGAGACCGTGATCCGGTCCTCGTCGCGGTTGTTGTTGTTCACGGTGTCATTGCGTTCGCGGCTGAACTCGATGTCGATCAACCAGCGGTGGGCTCTCTGGCGCAGGATGAAACCCATCGAGGCCTCTTCGTTCAGGCGCAGGTCGCGTTGCACGAAGACGGCCGCCGACCACTTGTTGTTGAGCTCCCACTGGGTCCCGACCGTGAGGAAGTTGAAGACGTTCCTGCCCTTGTTGTTGGCGATGAAGAACGAGTGCTCTTCGTCGATGTCGGTGCGGAAGTTGAGGTACGACTCGCGGTAGGTGCCGTTGTTGGGGTCGATGCTGGCCTGCCAGTTGGCCGATGCGTTGCGCAGCCACGGTGTGTTGGCGCCGGGCGTCCAGATGCTGTCGATGTAGATGTTGCCCTCGACCTCGGAGGTGGGGCGGCCGTCGGCACCGTTGCTCGGGTTGAAGAAGTTGTCGTCGTCGTCGTCCTGGATGTTGACGTCGTACTTGGTGCCGTCGTTGTCGCGTCCGGGATTGAAGTAGAACGGCACCATGATCTCGGTGTCGAGGATCGTCACCACCTCACCGTTCTGGTGTGTCTGGATGCGATCGCGGAGGCCGGCGGTGAGCACGTTCTGGCGGCTCAGTTCGTTGATCTCGTCGATCGGGATCGGACCGCTCAGGCCGTTCGGGTTGTAGAGCACGGACTGCCCGGGCAGGCCGCTGTTCCCGTCGACGTCGAACGACCCCATCGTGCGCCGGTAGGGCGGAGCGAGTTCGTCGGGGCTGCGTGAGAGATGGAAGCGGTTCTCGTAGCGCAGGTACGGCTCGACGATGTGGCGCAATCCCTCGATGTTCCAGAAGTCGTCCTGGGCCGAGTCGTCCACGCCCGAGTAGGTGCGCGCCCATTGCAGGGCGCCTCCGACGGAGGTGCGGACCGTGGCGCCGTGACCATTGGACTTGGAGAAGTAGGTCACGTCCGCGTTCCCGTTGAGCAGGACGCGGTCGCCGTTGTCGAGGTCGATCGGGAAGTCGATCTGGGCCCCGCGACCGATCCTCAGTTGCTCGAAGGAATCCGGGTAGAAGAACGAGTCGTCGGCGAGGTCGAAGACGCCGTCGGCGTTGTCGTCGCTGAGCACGAGCGCGTCATCGTCGGGGCGGTAGCGGATGTAGCTGAGGTTGTCCCTGGTGGAGATGAAGCCCTCGCCGAAGAGCGTCTCACCGGTCGATTCAGCCAGCACGCGGCGATCGATCGACGGCAGGTACTCGACCTGCTCCTGGAAGTCGTTGGCGCGGATGCGCGCCAGGACCTGGAACGCCTCGTTGTCCTCGACGTCCCGGTAGTTGATGTAGGTCTCCTGCTCCTTGCCTTCCCTGAACTCGCTCTCGTAGTACTCGTTGAGGTAGTTGCGGTCCGAGATCTTCGACACCTCGATGTCGATCGTCTTGGTCTCGTCGAGGCGCGTGCGGTGCTCGAGGTCGATGCGATAGCGGCTGTCCACCGGGACCCGGGAGGGCATCGTTCCGGGCAGGGCGCCCGGCGGAGTGGAGTCGTCCGTGCTCGCGCTGTCGTTGATGTAGCTGACGAAGAACTTGCCGAACGAGTCCTCCGTCTCGTAGTCGATCGTCGGCTGCAGGAAGAGGCCGCGATCCGAGAGGTAGGAGACCTCGAACTCGAGTTCGGCCTTCATCCGCTCGGGGGTGTGGCCGAAGAGGCCGGTCACCGACTGGGCGGTGTGCGACATGTCGGCGCTCCAGAGCGAGCGCAGCTCGGTCCCGAAGCGCGACGAACTGCCGAACTCGAAGCCCTCGATGGGGAGCCGGGCCGAGTCGATGTTGATGCGCGTGCCCGGCCACCAGAGCAGGGGCACGTCGCCTGCCTGTGCGATGCTGGGGCCGGTCGAGAGCACGCGGCCGTCGGGCGTCTGCTCGAGCAGCGCCCAGTCGGTCTCGATGCCCCAGTGGGCGTGGTCGTAGTCACAGGTGGTGAAGGTCAGGCCCGCGATCTCGCGCCGACCGTCGGACAGGGCCTTCATGCGGTGGAAGCGCAGGATCAGCGGCGTGGTCTCGTTGTCGCCGCGCAGGTGGCCTTCGAGCAGCGTGAGCTCGCCGGTGACGTTGTCGAGGTAGGCCGCTTCGGCGTTGGCGACCTGTTCGTCCGCCTCCTCGAGGCTCACGTTGCCGTCCATGAAGAGCTCGACGACGCGGCGGTTGCCGAGGAACGGTGTGGGTTCGTCGTCATCCGCCGGATTGCTCTCGGTGCGAGCGAGCACGACGACCAGGTTGTTGGCCCGCATGCGGCGATCCGCCTGGTAGACCTCGACGCCGTCGAGCACGACGAACACGAAGCGCTGTTCGTCGTCAGGCGCCGGGAAGCCGTAGCTGGCGCCCGAGAAGACCAGACGCACATCGTCGAAGGTGACGCTCGACTGGTCCTGGGCCGCGAGCGTGGTCGTCGCGACGAGCCAGCACAGCATGGCCACGGCGCAATGCCACGGGCGTCCGATGCTGCGCCACGGGCTGCTAGGGTTGGTCTTCAACGTCGTTGAATGGCGTGTCGCGCATCTCGAGTTCTTCGGCCTCTGGCCGGAAGCGCATGTACTCCGCCTCCAGCCAGCCGCCTGCGGTCAACAGGCGAGAGGCACCCTCCAGCGTGGCGAGATCGGCCGCCAAGTTCCAGTCCAGACGTTGGCAGAAGGCCTGGAGCTTCTGGCCGCTGCAGACCACGTCCCGGATGGCGACGATCCGCTCCACGTCGTCGGTCGTGCCGGTGTGGATCTCGATCCGCTCGGTGGCCTCCACACGGTCGCGGCGGCCGGCCAGCCGGCGCTCCACCGAGGCGATCCCGGTCAGGGTCACCAACTGCCCGGGCCGGTCCAGGTGGACGCGGTCGCCGGTGAGGTGGGTCGAGCTGTCGTCCGGACCCACCTCGCCGGTGGGCCACAGCCACCCGTCGACGTCGCCATCGGCGTCCAGCCAACGGGTGCCGCCGCCGGGTTCCAGTTCGATCTCGATGCGGCGGCTGGCGTCGAGCCAGATCGAGCCCTCGCTCGCCTGACGCTCGTAATGCGCGGCACCGGCGAGGCGGATGCGCCGGGTGGTCTCGTCGAGGTCGAGCAGGTCCGCGTGGAAACGGCCGCCGTCGGACATCACGCCGCGCACGTGGTCACGCATCTGCCCCGAAGACAGCCGGGCACCCACGCCCGCCGAGGCCTCGCCCACGAGCCAGGTGAGCGAGCCGTCCGAGAGCAACTGGACCTGGCGCGCGCGGTCCGCGTTGTGCAGCACCACCTCCACGTCCGTGTCGACGTCCAGGCGGCCCGAGGCCTGGTCCCAGAGCAGGCCCACGCCGGCTCCGGAGACGTCGCCGCGCTTCCAGGTGATGGGTGCGTCTGTGCGCACCTTGACCTGGGTCCCGCCGAAGTCCTCGACCACCAGGCCGTCCACGGAGTCGAGCCGCAGCGGCTCGCCCTCGCCGTGCCATTCGACCGCCGAGCGGCCGACCAGCGTCACTGTCTTGGTCGGGCCGTCGATCAGCAGCGTCTCGGCTTCGATCAGCGACCCGTCACTCGTCCGTCCGGTCACCTGGCCGGTCAGGGCGCCGTGGCCTTCCTCGAAGGGTGAGATCGCGTCGGCCGGCACCGACCAGGTCAGGCCGCCCGTGCCGTGCAGCTCCAGCTCCAACTGGCGCGCGGGGTCGAACATCGTGATCACGGCGTCCCGCTCGCAGACGAGCCGGCCCTCGGCTTCGTTCCAGGTCACGTCGGTGCCGATCACGGTCAGCGGTCCGCGGGTCCAGGTCACGACTCCCGTGGCCGTGGCGATCTCGCCGGTGGCCTCGACCTCGCTGGCCACGATGCGCGTGGGCAGCACGTCGACCGGGCTGCTCAGGAGGACGACGTCTCCGTTGGCCGTGACGAGGGCGAGATCGCCGCCGTCATCGGTGGTGAGCGTGATCCGCTGGCCCTCGACGCGGCGCTGCCCCTCGAGGTGCTCCTGTTCGATCCATGAGTTGCCCTCAAGCGTGAGCGTGTTCTCCGGACCGTCGAGGTAGAGCACGTCGGCGGCGAACGTGGTGCCGTCGGACATGCTGCCCTCGACGCGGCCACGGACTTCGCCCTTCACGTCACCCGTGGGGTCCGCGCTGCCTGGCGGCACGATCAACGTCATGCCCTGGGGGCCGACCAGACGCAGCCCGGCGATCGAGCGACCGCTCGCCGCATCCACGTCGAGCTGCGCGTCCTTGGCGTACACGAGCACGCCGTTGCTCTTGTCCCACGACACGTCGGTTCCGCTGCTCACCAGGTCGTCGTGGGTGACGACCACGTTGCCGGGCGCGGTGACTTCCTGGTCCTGCAGGGCGAGCTGCTCGGAGACCATCCAGGAGGGCACGACGGCAAAGGGCGCGGAGAGGACCCGCACGTCGCCGTCCGCCTCGGCGAAGGCGAACACGCCCTGCTCGTCGACGCGCACCGAGATGCGCTGCGCCGTGATGCGTTCGAGATCACCGTTGTCGCGACGCTCGTACACCGATGCGCCATGGAGTTGCAGCGTGCTGGCGTGGACGTAGACGGTGTCTGCGCCCACGCGCGAGCCGTCGCCGGTCACGCCGGAGACGCGGCCGCGCAACTCGCCGTAGCTCTCGGCCTGGGCGTCGGGCGCGTCCGGCGGGAACGTCCAGGTGAGGCCGGCGGGCGCGAACAGGTCGATGCCCGGGTGGCTGGCGGTGGGATCGAGGTGGATCACGGCGTCGCGCACGTAGTTCACGCGTCCGAGGGTGCCGTCCCAGGTGAAGTCGGTGCCCTCGAGTGTCATGTCCGCCCGGGTCCACTTGACGAGCCCCGGGCCGCTCACGTGCTCGCCCTGCACCTCGAGTGAGCTGGCCGCGAGCAGCACGGTCGAACCGTCCTCCATGCTGAACTCACCGCGCACGTCGCCGTCGAGCTGGAAGTCGTCGGCGCCGATCAGCCCCGGGTCGATCGTGGCGGCGCCGGCGAGTGAACCGCTCAGTTCGAAGCGGGCTTCGTCGGCCCGGAGCCAGCCGGTCTCCTCGCCGGTGATCTCGTCGAGCAGGTAGATCGTGGCGTTGTGGGCCAGGAACTCGCCGCCATCGGGACCGGCGCGTTCCATGCGCACGCGGTACAGCTCGCGCTGTTCGAACACGCCGGGTTCCACTTCCACCGGCCCTTCGATCCCGACCAGGAGTTCGCCGGGGAACGAGACGTCGATGTCGCCCTCTCGGTTCTCGCCGTCGGTGATGCGCAACACGTCGTCGTCGGAGGCCGAGTCCTGGCCGAACTTGGGAGTGGAGCGCCGCGAGCCCATCTTCTCGTCGGCCATCAGCAGCGTGACCAGCAGGCCGGTGCCGACCATGCAGATGAACAGCAGCATGCGTTGGAAGGTGGTCATGTGAGCGCCTCCACCAGTCGGTCCCATTGGCCGCAACCGCGCAGCACGTGCTCGACCAGGTCGCGGACCGCGCCGTGGCCGCCCCCCGAGGGTACGACGAGTTCGACCCGCTCACGAACGTCTCTGGCGGCATCGGCCGGCGCTGCGGACAGCCCGGCCCGGGCCAGAATCGAGAGGTCGGGCAGATCGTCGCCCATGATCGCGGTCTCGGCCGCCGTGACGCCGAAATGCTCGATGATCTCGTCGAGCGCGGCGTTCTTGTCGTGCACACGCTCCCAGATGCGCTCGATACGCAATTCCCGTGCGCGGCGTTGCACCGCTGCGCCGCCGCGGCCGGTGAGGAACGTCACCTGCCGGCCCGAGTCGCGCCACAGTGCCAGGCCGGCCCCGTCGCGGGTGTGGAAGGCCTTGAGTTCCTCGTCGCCGGCGCCCAGCACGACCGTGCCGTCCGTGAGCACCCCGTCCACGTCGAGCACGATCAGTCGCAACGTGGCGAGGTCGACCATCAGAGTGTCCGGATCTCGAGCAGGTCCTGGATGTCGAGCAGGCCGACGGGACGCCGCTGTTCGTCCACCACGGCGAGCTGGTCGATCTTGCGTTCGCGCAAGAGGTGCGTGGCCGCGCCCACGAGTTCGTGGGGGCCGACGGTGACCGCGTTGGTGGTCATGAACTCGTCGATCGGGCGGGTCATCAGTGCGCGCGTGTCCGCCTCGCCCTGCTCGAGCAGGTTGCGACGCAGGTCGCCGTCGGTGTAGACGCCCGCGAAGGTGCCGTCGTCCTTGATCACGATCAGCGAGCCCGGCCGGCCGGGCGTGGCCGTCATGCGCTCCACGGCCGCGGACACCGAGGCGCCCGACGTGATGCAGGGGACGGCCTGGCCCGTGCGCATGACCTCCTCCACGCGCAGCAGCGAGCGGCCGAGCTCGCCGGCGGGATGGAAACGGGCGAACTCCTCCCGCGAGAAGTCCCGCTCGCGCAGCACCGCCATGGCCAGCGCGTCACCCAGCGCGAGCATGACCGTCGTGCTCGTGGTGGGGGCCAGGCCCAGGGGGCAGGCCTCGGTGACGTGGCCGTAGTCGAGCACCACGTCCGCGTGGCGCGCGAGCGGTGAGTCCACGTCGGCGGTGATGGCCACGGTCTTGGCGCCGATGTCCTTGAGCGGGGCGATGAGCCGGATCAACTCGTCGGTCTTGCCGCTGTTGGACAGGGCCAGCACCAGATCGTTGGCGGTGACCCGGCCCAGATCGCCGTGCAGGGCCTCCGCGGGGTGCAGGTAGTCGGAGGGGGTGCCGGTGCTGGCCAGCGTCGCCCCGATCTTGCGGGCGATGATGCCCGCCTTGCCCATGCCCGTGGTGACGACGCGCCCGGGGCACGCGGCGACCAGCCGGACCGCCCGCACAAAGTCTGCGTCCAGGGTCTCGACCAGCAGGCCGAGGGCGTGGGCCTCGAGGCCCAGGAGTTCCTTGGCCCCGCGGAGGATGTCGCTGTCGTCTGCCAAGGGTGCGCTCGTGGGCCGACAAGGGGGGCAATGGACCGGCCCGAGCGGCTAGATTAGCGATTCGGCCGGTGCAATTTCGCATCCAGGCCCGCCGTCACGGGCCGGCCGCAGCGCCCGAAAGGGCCATCAACCATGCTGGACGATCCCGCTCGCCTCCTCGGCCTGATCTTCGTGCTGCTGCTCTCCCTGAGCTGGCACGAGGCGGCCCATGCCTGGGTTGCCGACCGGCTCGGGGACCCCACGGCCCGATCCCTGGGCCGGGTCACCCTCAATCCGCTCAAGCACCTGCACCCGATCCTCTCGGTGGTGCTGCCGATCGCCATGCTGATCACCACCGGGATGCTGTTCGGGGGTGGCAAGCCGGTGCCGATCCAGCCCCAGCACTTTCGCCATCCGCGCCGCGATTTCATGTTCGTGGCCCTGGCCGGGCCCTTCTCGAACCTGCTGCTCGCGGCGGCCTTCGCGCTCGTTTTCGTGGGCTGCTCATGGGCCGACGTGTTCCCCGGCTACACGATCCCGGGGCTGGGCCCGGGCAGCCCCGATCGCCACGTGTTCCAGAGCTTCAGGGGCATCGGCGACCAGGGCCCGTTCGGCTACGTGATCTCCATGGGGGTGTTCCTGAACCTGCTGCTGGCCGTGTTCAACCTCATGCCCTTGCCGCCCCTGGATGGATCGCGCGTGGTGGGCTGGCTGCTGCCGACCCCCGTGGCGGGGCACTGGTACCGGCTCGATCGGGTGGGGATCGTGCTGGTGCTGGTCTTCTTCCTGGCGTTCGACGGCTTCCGCTACGTGCGCGTCGCGCTGGATCCGACCTACACCCTCTATGTGGATGCGGCCGACGAGATGGTGAAA
>JAJDEQ010000059.1 GCA_029259695.1 Planctomycetota bacterium | reverse complement strand
CTCGGCCCCCTCGGCGCCCCCGCGGCGCGCGGCGGCCCAGCCGGCGACGGCATGAGCAGCCGCCGTCCGAGCCACGACGCAGGCCCGCCCCGGACGCGCACGCCGTGACGATCATCGCCGGCATCGACGAGGCGGGCTACGGGCCGGTGCTCGGCCCGCTCGTCGTCGCCGCCAGCGCCTATCGCCTGGAGGACGGCGCCAAGGAGCGCGACCTCAACCGTATCGTGCAGCTGCGCAGCGATGCAGGCGGGCTGCCGATCCGCGACAGCAAGCAGCTGTACACGTCCCGCGGCTCCATCGCGCGCATCGAGATGACCACGCTCGGGCACGCGGCGCTGGGACGGGGCGCGCTGCCCCTGCGGGTCTCGGCCCTGCTCGAACGCGCCGTGGACTTCGATGCCGACGAGCTGCGGCGCCTGCCCTGGTACGGCGACGCGCTGCTCGACATGCGCCTGCCGCGCAAGGCCGACGTGGGCGAGACGCTGGAGCGGGCGGCGCGCAGCGAGGAGCTGTTGGCCGACCGGGGCATCCGCTTCCTCGACACCTTCGTGCTGGCCATGCCCGAACCGCGCTTCAACCACCACACGATCGCCTCGGACAGCAAGGCCTGGACGCTGTTCTACGCCACCGGCCGACTGATCGAAGCGCTCGTGGCCAGCTACCCGTCCGAGCCGCTCGTGATCCACGCCGATCGCCACGGCGGCCGCACGCACTACGGCGACCTGCTGCAGACGTTCTTCCCGTTCGCGCCGCTCACCACGATCCGCGAACGACGCCACGAGTCGGTCTACGGACTCGACTGGCCCGGCCGCGGCACGGTGCGCATCGACTTTCGTGTCAAGGCCGACGACACGCGCACGCCCGTGGCGCTCGCCTCGGTCGTGGCCAAGACCGTGCGCGAACTGTTCATGGAAGCGCTCAACCAGTGGTTCGCGAACCAGGCTCCCGGTGTGCAGCCCACCGCCGGCTACTACACCGACGCGCACCGTTTCCTCGACGAAGTGGCTGCCAAGATGCCCCTCGACGCTCACCGCCGACTGCTGGTCCGCTGCCGGTAGACTTGGTGCCCGCGGTCGATCGCCGGGCCGGACCTGGTCCCCAGGAGACGTCATGACATCCCCTCGTGCAGCTCGACCGGACGCTCGTCGGCGGTCGTATGCGGTCAAGCTGGGCGTCGCGCGCGGCGGCCGTCTCGCAACGCGCGACACGCCCACGCGCGACACGCCCACGCGCGACACGCTCAGGCGCGCCAGCGACGAGTCGCTTCGCCGGAAGGAGACCGGTGGCTCCCCAACCTGACGCCGCCTCGGGCACCCCGACCGGCCGGCACGCGCGCCAGGTGCGCCTGCCGCAGATCGGGGAGGCGGGACAGCAACGCCTGGCCGACGCCCACGTGGCGATCGTGGGCATCGGCGCCACGGGCAGTCACCTGGCCGAGTTGCTGGGACGAGCGGGCGTGGGACGCTTGCGGCTGATCGACCGCGACATCGTCGAACCGAGCAACCTGCAACGCCAGACCCTGTTCACCGACCGCGATGCGCGCGACGTGCGGCCCAAGGCGGTCGCGGCCGCCGAGGCGCTGAACGCCGTCGACCCCGACCTGCGCGTCGAGGCGTTGGTGACCGATCTCACACCCGACAACGCCGAGCGCCTGCTCGACGGCGTCGACCTGGTGCTCGACGGCACCGACAACCTGCCCACGCGCTTCGTGCTCAACGACGTGTGCGTGCGCGAGCGCTTGCCCTTCGTCTACGTGGGCGTGGTCGGCGTCGAAGGCCAGTGCCTGGTGATCGTCCCGGGCTTCCCCTGCCTGCGCTGCTACATCCCCGAGCCGCCGCCGCCGGGCAGCCTGCCCACCTGCGACACGGCCGGCGTGTTCGGGCCGGCGGTGACACTGATCACGTCGTTGGCCGCCGCGGAGGCGCTCAAGCTGCTGCTCGGCGCGGACGACGTACGCGCCGGCGAAGTGGCTGTGGTCGACGGCTGGCGCGGCGAAGTGCGTCACCTGACCCTGAGGCGCGAGCCCGACTGCCCGTGCTGCGTGGCCGGCGAGCAGACCTTCCTGGAGGCGTCGGCCGCCGCCGAGCCGACGGTGTTGTGCGGCCGCGACGCCGTGCAGCTCCCGGCCACGGCCGGCCCGCCCCAGCTCGACCGCCTGGCCGAGCAGTGGCGTGATCAGGGTCAGGTGCGCACCAGCCCCCAGATGGTGCGGCTCGACGCCGGGCCCGACCTGGGCAACCGCCGGGTGCTGCTGTTCGCCGACGGGCGCATGATCGTGGGCGACACCGACGACCCGGCCGAGGCGCGCTCGATCCGCGCGCGCCTGCTGGGCCACTAGCCCGGAGTTCTCACCAGCAGCGGGGGTCAGTCCCCGAACGCCAGCCAACCGGCCCACAGGCGCGGGTGACTGAGCTGGGCCTGAGCTTCCGGCGGGACCTGCTGCTCCACGTAGGTGAGGTAGCTGCGCTGCGCGAACATGAGCGCGTCCCCGAGGGGCACGCCCGCCTCGAGCTGCTCCGCCACCGACGACTGGATCATGAGCCGCGGCAAGCGCGGCATGGGCCAGCGGGTGAGCAGGACGCGATCCGCCGAGCGCATGACCGCTGTGGCGGCGTGGCACGGGCCGAAGCGGGGGTCGCCGGGCTCGAAGCGCGCGCGCGGCATGATCAGCGTGGCCGGCAGCTCGAGTTCGGCGAGACGATGCCAGGGCACGAAACCCACGGTCTCGTCGTAGCTGGGCAGGGGTGTCTGCGCGGTCACCTGCTCATCCGGCGTGTTGGCCGCAGCCATGGGCCGGTCCGGCGCGAGCAGCACGCCGCCCAGGCGGTCCCCGCCCACGGCCGGCGCATCGAGTTCGAAGACGTCGACGCCGTCCAGCTGCTCGCGCAGCACGCGCGCCGTGGCCGCTTCGCCCGTGAAGCGCGGCCAGTCCCCGCCGTCACGCCCCGGCGTGGTGTCGACCGCCGAGCGGCCGTAGCCGTCGATGATCGCGGTGCCCGCGAGCGGGGCCAGTGCGAGATCCACCGCGGGCCCGTCGAGCTGCGCCCAGGCGCGGGCCGCAGGCACCTCGTCCGTGCCGGCCAGGGCGTGGGGCAACAGCGTCAGCGACGCCTCGCGCACGAGCCAGGGGATCGCTTCGCCCGGAAGCGGGTCGCGCACCACGAGCATGCCCGGGGGCACCGCCGCCAGGGCGTCGGACGGGATCATGATCCAGCGCTGACGGCCGGCGAGATCCTCCAGGGCGCCGTCGGAGAACAGCAGCTTGAACAGCTTGCGCCCGGCCGCCGTCACCGCGCCGTCCGACGGATCGCGCAACCCCTCGACGACCTCGTTCACGCGGTTGGTGAACGTGAGTCGCGGCGGCAACCCGAAGGTCGTGGCACCCAGGTCGGAGGTGCACAGCACGAGATACGAGATCGTGTCGCCGGGGATCACGGCCACCAGCGCCTCGTCCTTCGCCAGCGCGCCGGCGATCCAGCGATCGAGCCGGGCGAGCCCGGCGGAACCCACGACAGCGCCGGGCGTGACGCGATCGACCGCCTCGATCGCCTGCCACACGAGCGCGGCCCGCACGCCGCGGCGCACGAGGTCGTTCGCCTCCTGGAGCTGATCCACCGCCCGTCGCTCCTGCGCGTCGCGCAGGTGCAGCTCGAGCGCGATGACCGACCACGGCGGCACGGGCATCGGGCTCAGGCGCAGGAGTTCGTTCAGCGAATCGTCGAGCGGCACCTCGGGATCCGGGATCGCGTCGGGCACCAACCCCGTGCGCTCCGAACCCACGTCGTCGAGTCGGGTCAGCGCCCAGGCATAGAGCAGCGAGCGCGGCTGGGAGGCGGGCAGCTCCTCGAGCGCAACCAGCGCCTGCTCGGCCTCGTCGGACGAGATCAGCGCCACCGCCGAGAGCCAGCCGGCCACGTCCGCATCGGCCACTTCCGCACCCACCTTGCGGGCCAGTTCGCGCACCGCCCGGAACTCGGTCAGCGCTCCATCGAAGTCGCCCCGGGCCATGGCCAGACGACCGCGCACGATGCGGAACGGCGCCTGGGCCAAGGGGTCGTTGGTCGGTTGGATCAGCCGCTCGACGAGGTCACCGCAATCATCCAGGTCACCCGCCGCCAGCATGGCCGACAGCTCGAGCAGCAGGGCGCGATCCCGCTCGGCGTGCCGCTCGGCGCCCTCGGCCTCGAAACCGAGGGCGGCCTGACGGGCGACCAGCGCCGCCCGCGCGGGCAGGCCCAGGTCGATCAGGTGCCGCGCCTGGTTGGCCATGCTGGCCGGCGACGGGGCGGCTTCCAGCCACAGGTCGGCGGCACCCTCGTCGTCCCGGGCGAGAGCGCGCGTGGCGGCCTTCTGCCGCAGCAGGGCGTCACGCCGCTGCAGCTCCGGCGCCTGTCCGGCGTCGGCCGCGAGCGCGCGCTCGAGCCGCTCCAAGGCGCCGCGCGTGTCGCCCTGGGCGCCGGCCGCCGCCGCCGCCTGCTCGAGCGTCTTCACCTCCAGCTCAGCCTTGCCGCGGGAGCGCGCCAGCTCGGCCAGTTCGTCCATGTACTCGAGCGCCAGGTCGACGTGTCCCTCGGCGGCCTCCACCCGGGCGAGGTTCCCCAGCGCCAGCCCCAGGGTGCTCTGCAACTCGGGCCGCCGACGCGCCTGCTCGAGGACCGGCAGCAGCACGTCGCGCGACTCACCGAAGCGGTTGGCCATCTTGAGACAGACACCCGTCTGGGCGCGATAGGCCAGGGCCAGGTCGGCATCGCCGGCGGCCTCGGCTTTGTCGGCGGCGCGTGCGTAGTACTCGGCGGACGCGTCGTGCTCACCGCGCTCGTGGAGATCGGCCGCCTCGGTCTCGAGACGACGGGCTTCTTCGAGCTGTCGGTCGTCGCCCCCGTCACCACAGGCCGTGAGCCAGGCCGCCAGCATCAGGGCCATCCACCTGCCGCCACAAGGGCCGTCACGCAACATGCTCGTCACTCCTTTGGAACCGCGCGCCCTCGGGCCGCGCCGGGTTGAGCGTCAGGACGACGCTTTCTCCGAGGCCTTGCGCAAGACTTCGAGCAGGTCCTCGCCGTACTCGCGCAAGCGCCAGTTCTCGACACCGTCCACCGCTCCGAGTTCGTCGAGCGACTTCGGATCGGCGCGTACGATGGTGGTCAGCAGGGCGTTGGTTGCGATGCGGGCCACGGCCACGCCGCGCTTCTTCGCCCGCACCGCGCGCCACGCTCGCAGGGCGTCGAACGTCGTCTGCTGATCGGGGGCGAGCCCGCCGGCGCCGTCCTGCCAGCTCCGTCGTGACGTCGTCGGCCAGGTCGTCTCGTCCGCTTCGCGTCCGGCGCGGACCGCGGCCAGGAAGTGCTCCTGGTCCTGCGTGCTCAGGTGCCGGTTGAGCCCGCGCAGGCGCTTGATGTCGGCCAGGTTGGCGGGCTGCCGACGTGCCATCTCGATCAGCGCGCTCTCGTGGCTCACGCGATAGGGTGCGCGATCGCGCCGCCGGGCGATCTCGTCACGTGCGATGAACACGGCGCGCAGGACCGACCAGCGCTTCTTGTCCAGCTCCTTCGCACCCCGCACTCGAGCCCACCCGTCCGGCTCGAAGGGTTTGACCTCCGCGCGCGCCTGGGTGATGCGGTGGAACTCACTCTGCGCCTCCTCGACGCGACCGAGCTCTTCGAGGTCGGACAGCAACACGTCGCGCAACTCCAGCAGGTGTCGCACGTCGAGCCTGGCGTAGTCGGCCTGCTCGGCCGGCAGCGGCCGCACGCGCCAGTCGGCCTTCTGGTACTCCTTGGAGACCTTGACGTCGAGTTGATCAGCCAACAGCGGAGCCAGGCCCACCCGCTCGTGGCCGAGCACCTGAGCCGCCGCCATGGTGTCGAACAGGTTCCTGAAGCTCAGGTCCCATTGCGACGCCATCAGGCCCACGTCGTTCTCACCACCGTGGAAGACCTTCATCACGTGCTTGTCGGCGAACAACTCGTCGAGCGGCGACCAGTCCAGGTCGACCATGGCATCGAGCAGCACCTCACCTTCGGGCCAGCCGATCTGCACGAGGCACAGGCTCGTGCGGTAGGCGTACATGGCGTCCATCTCGCAATCGACGGCCAGGGCGATCTCGCCCCTCAGGTGTTCGACCAGCCGCTCGAGTGCGGACTGCGTATCGATCAGGCCGGTCCGGGCGATGACGGAGGCTCCGTGGACGTGGAAGGGGAGGGTCGCAGTTGAGTCCGGGACAGGCGAAAGCCGGCGGCAGATCCACGGGTGGTCCGTGGACGCGTCGGTCGAACGGGCCACGATTGTGGGCGAGCCGGAGCACGGCACCGGCGAGCTTCCCGACGTCGGTCGGGCGAGCAGGTCTCGGTGCAGGGCGGGGCATGACGCGCCGGCAACGAATGTCGGGGGGGATTCTAACCGTGTCCCGGGAGCGAAGTCGGTGAGAACTTCCCGCTAGAATCCCCCCATGGCCTCACCCTCCTGGAAACACCTCGGCCACCTCACGCCCGACATCCCCGAACTCCAGCGGGAGGTCTGGGCCCTGCTCGCCGGGCTTCAGCAGGCCCTGGCCCGGGCGCTGAGCGAGATCGCGGTGCGCACGGCCGAGCCGACCTGGGCCGCCTCCTTGGAGGAGGCGGCCGCCCGCGCGCTGGAGCTGGGCGAGAACCTGGTCGACGAGGCCGGCGCGGGGGCGCTCGAGGCCCTCGGTGGCGACGAACTGGTCCAGGAGTTCCACGGCTTCCTGGAGGAGGTGCTGGCCAGCGGCCACATCCCCTCGCTGATCGTGACCGGCTACGTCGTGCTCGGCGAACTGGGTGCGGTGCCGGCCCGCCTGCTGCACGAG
>JAJDEQ010000058.1 GCA_029259695.1 Planctomycetota bacterium | reverse complement strand
CGCCAGTCACGCAGGGCCGCACCGGTGTAGGAGACGTGGTACAGCTCGTCCTTGAGGATCTCGGCGAACAGCGCCTGGGTCTCCGGGTCGTGTCGGGTCAGCTTGTGATGACGCCGGAAGTCCTTGGCCGCGCGCTTCTCGGCGACGTGCAACATGGCGACGTAGGCCACTTCGCCCAACTCGTCGTACAGGCCGCTCTTGAAGAAGCCGTGGCTGTCGACGTCGTCTTCCTCGGTGGTGCCGGCGTCAGCCGGCGCGGACTCGCTGCCTGCCGACGGCGAGATCGAGGCCGAGGCAGCCAGCTCGCGCACCGCGCGCGCGCGCTGGGTGAACATGTCGGCGTGCTTGTGCTCGTCCGCCGCGTGTCGCTCGAAGTGCTGGCGCAGCGCGGGGTCGACCGTGCGTCTCGCGGCCGCATCGATGTCCCGGGCGCCGTCCGCCTCGGTCCGGGCGAAGCTCTCGAGAGTGGCGATCGTGCGCGCCGGATTGCTCCAGACACCGTTCGCCTTGCCGTCCGTCAGCCCCATGCTCGACTCCTCGGCCGCTCTGCACACGGCCCCACACGTCCAAGCATACCCCGCCATCCATCGCGCTGGGTGTTCGGGTAGGCTCCCACCCCATGCACCCCACCTGCCACCGCCACGCACACCGCCAAGCAAGCCGCCAGGCCTCGCGCCAGGCGCGCCGCCAGGCCTCACGCCGACCTCGTCTCGATCGCTGCCGGGGCGGCGCGGCCCTGCTGCTCCTCGTCGGCGTGATCACACTCAGCGCCTGCGCGGGCACGATCGACGTCCCGGTCGACGGACAGACCGGCGCCCAGCTCTTCGCGAGCCAGGGGTGCGTGCGTTGCCACGGCAGCGACGGCCGCGGTACGTGGCTGGGCCTCGGCCCCGACCTCACCGACAAGGCCGGACTCTGGAACGAAGACGAACTCGCGGCGTACTTCCTCGACCCGCGCACCTACGCGGCGGCGTCACCGCGGCTGGGCGCACGGGACAGCATGCCCGCCTACGAGATCAGCGAGACCGCGCGCCGGCGCCTGGCGCGCTACGTGCTGGAGCTGGGCGGCGGCTGATCGTCCGGCTGATCCTCCGCCCGGTCGACACCCGCTGGCCGTGCGCGCTTCTCGTAGCCCGCCGTGAAGACCACCTCGATGGGTCGACCACGGAAGGTCCGCGGCAGCCGCTCGTCGCGCTGCAGTCCCTGGGGATCGACATTCAGCCGGAGGCCGAGCCCGGTCTCGTGGGGACTGATGGCCACCCCGCGGAACCAATCCCGCGCCCCGTAGCGCGCTTGCAGCGCGCGCTTGTCGGACTGCAGTTGCTCGACGTCACCCGCGCGCTCGGCATCCTCGCCGCCGCGGTCCGGGAGCCGGCGGCGTCCGCTGCTGCCCTGCCCGGCGGCGGAGCCACTCACTGCACGAGCCTCACGTTCATGGCGCCGAGGACGTCGGGCATGAAGTGCGCCAGCGTCCGATCGATGCCCTGGGCGTCGGGGCCGCCGCCGTAGAGCAGGGCGTAGGGGCGCATCGTGTCCCGGTCGATGATGAACGAACCGCTGTCGCCGCCGGCGCTGAAGTCGCGCGTCGGCGGGTCGCCGACGATCTCGATCTGGTCGTCGAAGGTCACCACCCCGGGATGGCCGCGCCGGCCGTAGTCGATGCTCACGCCGTCGAGTTCGTAGGCGCTGACCCGGCCGCGTGTGACGTCGGTGGTCCGCCCGCGCTTGATGACCCGCGTGACCGCGTAGCGACTGGCCACGGGCTCGCGCCCGATCGTGCCGATGCCGGTGTAGCGGTAGGGGTCGAAGTACTCCACCGCGTCGCTGAAGCGCGCCAGCGCGACGTCGAGGCTGCCCGGGTCGTCTCGACTGAGCGGGAACCAGCGCTGGAGATGGCCGATCACGCGTGCCGTGGTCGTGACGTCATCGGGCCCCGGCTGCTGGATCGGATCGCCGCCGAAGCAGAAGTTGCCGTTCGCGAGGACGTGGTTGTTGCTCATGATGTAGTAGTGGTCGTCGTCCTCGACGAACCCGCCCAGCGTGCCGGCCGTGATCTTGAAGTGGCCGCACGAGCCACCGGCCCGCAGCGTGATCCGGGGCTTGTAGCGCAGGCCGGTGACGAGGTCGACCTCGTCCATGTGAGCGCCCAGCCCGTGCAGCAGACGGTCGCAGTGGCGCTCCTGTCCTCGATAGATGCGCACGGCGAGCTTGTACTGGCTGTGGTCGGCGGGAGCGACACCGACCGCCGCCAGCGGCACCGGTCGCGGCGGCTCGGCGATCCGGTCGGCGCCGCGCCCCCGACCGCGCCCACGCGTCGTCCGTCGCGCCGGCCGGGCCTGGACGGCCAGACCCTGGGCACGCCCCATGATCTGCTGCTTCAGTTCGCGGCACGATGACAGCTTCATCTGGCACTCCCCTGCGACACCGACGTGGGACAACGCCTCGCCCACGTCACGCCCACCACGGCCAGTGTAACTCGCACGCCCTGCTTCACGCGCGCCCTGCCGCACCACAACCCGCCGGTCGCCAGCATCGATGGCGCGGAGCCGATCAGCGCGTGGCCCCGTCGACGAGGGCGTGATCCGCGGGACGGACACCGCGGCGGGCCTTGCCGAAGCCGAACATGGTCGGCTCGTAGGGCCCGACGGTCTCGACCAGCGCCCGGTCGGGGAGCGCCGCGTCGAGGCCCGCACCCCAGTAGCACGCGTTCACGAACAGACGCCGCAGGTCCTCCGAGCGCAGGTCCACCGCTGCGCCGATGGTCGAGCACATGATGCGCTGCCGTGTGCCGTCCTCGAGCTGCGGTTCGCGGATCCACACGAGCGGCATGCGCGGCGCATTGCGCTCGTCGGTGACGGGCAGCGCGTCCGGCTGCATGCCGTCGAGCACCGCGCCCTCGAGCAGCACCGTGGCGTCCTCCGGGAGCGCGCGAATGCCGTAGACGTCCGTCGGCCCCCACACGTCGGCGACTCCGCGCAACAGGGGATGATGCGCCGCGCCCGGGGCGACCACACCGCGGGTGCTCTCGCTGCCGTGGCGTCCATGGTGGTTGACCCAGGTCTCGCCCAGCACGCGGCGCCCGAAACCGCCCTGCCGGTCCCAGCTCCAGTCTGCATAGCGGCTGGGCGAGTCGGCGGGGTAGGCGAAGGCGTGAGTCGCCGTGCGGATGCCGAGCAGCGCACCGCCGCGCTCCACGTAGTCGACGATGTAGGCCATGTCCTCGTCGGGGAGCCGGCGGAAGCGGGTGAAGAGCACCAGCATGTCGGCGTCCTGCAGCGCCTCGAGCCCCGGGATGTGGGTCTGGTCGTCGGGGTCGATCGTGCCGCCCTCCGGGTCGACGGCGAACAACACCGTGCAGCGAAAGCCGTGATGACGCGCGAGGATCGCCCCGAGCATGGGGCACGCCTCTTCCGAGCGGTACTCCTCGTCGCCGGACACGAGCACGATGTGACGCCCGGCGCCGGGACCGGAGCCGCCCTCGTAAACGACCCAGGGCCGCTCGGCCACGGCTTGCTGTGTGTGCTCGACTTGCTGTGTGTGCTCGGCTTGCTGTGTGTGCTCGACTTGCTGTGTGTGCTCGACCACCTCCGCCGGCCCTCCCGTCGGATCACCGGCGCTGCCATCCTGGGCCTCCAGCGGTGCGCCGCAAGCCCACGACCACGACGCGAGGACCGCGGCGAACACCACCCGCCACGGTCCCGCCGGCCCGGTGGGCGACGCGCAAGGAGAAGGGCTGTGCATCGCAGTGCTCCGTGCGGGGAGGGGCGCCACAGGGTACACACGAGCGCCCCCCGGTTTCCGGCGCCCGCGGCGACTGCGCACCGGCCCCCGCGGCGACCGCGCACCGGTGGCGTGCGGTCGACCCACGCACACAGGCGGCGCAGCGCGTAGGCTGGGGGCCCGTTGCCCGCCGCCTACCCCGGGAAGTCCCGCTTGTCGACCACGCCTGCCGCCCCCCCCGACGCCAGCGCGACCGCATCGCCGTCCCCCGCACCCGGTGCGTCGGGAGGGCCTCGCGAACACCTGTTCCGACTGGCGTGCTGCCTGGTCTTCGTGGCGCTCAGCATCGGGTACGGCGCCACCTGGGAGCACCAGCACGACGAGGGTCTGACCTTCGACATCATCGTGGGCGACCTGACGCTCCCGGTCGCCCCGGCGGCGGCGACCGACCCGACCTCGATCTACGCACAGCTCGAGCAGCCCCACAGCGCGTCGGAGGTCATCGAGCGACTGCGCGACACCGGGCGCATGCCCCACCCGCCCGGGTACTACCTGTTGCTCAACACCTGGGCCGGGCTGGTCGGCACGCAACCGCTGCCGCTGCGCATCCCCGCCTACGTGCTGGGCATCTTGTTCGTCCTGGGCATGGGCCTGCTGGGACGACAACTGACCGGTTCCGTGGTCGGCGGTCGCGCCGCCATGCTGGTCTGCGCGGTGTCGCCGTGGGTGCACGCGCTGACCAACTTCCTGCGGCCCTACGCCCTGGCCAACGCGACCCTCGTCTGGGCCACCATCGCCGTGCTCGCCCAGGCGCGACCGGGCGCCCACCGCGGTCGCGCGCGCGTGGCCTTCGTGCTGCTCTCGGCGATCGGGCTGTACACCGTCTACCCCTACGCCTACGCCTTGGCCTGGCACGGACTGCTCGCCCTGGGGCTCGCCTGGCGCAGCGGCTCCCGGACACGCGTCCGGGAGATCACCGCCGTGGTTCTCATGGGCGCCGCGATCCTGCTGCTGTTCGCCCCCTGGATCCCCAGCCTCGCCCGACACCTCGACACCACGGGCACGTCGACGTACTTCTTCTCGGGCAGCGTGGCCCCGGCGGAGTGGCCCACCTACATCGGCAATCTGCTGCACACGTTCGGCCTGGGTGAGGCACGCCTCGCGTTCCACTCCGCGCTGTTGCTGAAGCTGCTCATCGGCCTGTCGGGCTTCACCGCGCTGGCACTGATCGCCGCCTTCACGGCGCCGGCCCGCCCGCGCCTCGACGACCCGGCGCGGGCCCTGTGGGCGACGCTCGCCGTCCTGCCCCTGGTCATGGCCGTCCTCGACGCGTCACGCGGCACGATCACGATCTTCATCGCGAAGTACAACTTCGCCATCTACCCGTTCCTGCTGCTCGGATGCATGCGGGCACTGACCTGCCTGCCGTGGCGCGCGCTGGGCGGGCTCGGCATGATCGCCTGGGTCGCGCTGTTCCTCGGCGCCACGTGTTCGCAGCTCACGACGACCTACGCTGTGGACAGTCACCACGAAGCCCTGGCGCGCACGGTGGCTGCCCACGACGTGACGTCCCACACGGTGGCGCTGAGTTCGTCGCGGCGCGGACAGGCGATCCCGCTCGTGCTCTCGATGCGTGATGCCGGCGTGGCCCGAGCGCAGGTCGTGGAGGTGCCGCGCCCGCAACTGCTCGCCTTCGTGAAGCGCACCATGGCCGACCCGACGGCGGACCGGCTCACGCTGGCCAACCTCGTCGTGCAGAACCAGACCGACAGCCAGACCTGGTACGCCAAGCTGCTGGCGCAGGTGCGAGCCGCAGCGAAGGCGAACGGCTGGGGTGTCCACTCCGGTCTGCCGGGTGGCGAGAAACGCCTGTTCGGACCCGACGACCGGATCGTGTGGATCGCGACCCCGGTGTTCCCCGAGACCTTCGTTCGCTGACGCCGAGCCCATGCCCATCCCCCTGCCCCGGCTTCCCACGACACCCGCGTCCCCCTGGCGCGCCGCGCCCTGGCGCCTGCCCATCCTGCTGCTGCTCGCGTCGTCCAGCGCCGTGACCGTCACGCCCCCCGCCCCGAGCGCATGGGCGGATGAGAGCGACCAGGCAGCGACACCGCCCTGGCATCACGTCCTGGCCTGGCTCGGCGACCAGCGTGACGCCATGTCGGACGACCTGACCGGAGCTCACGCCGCGCTCGTCACACGGGCCGAGAACGAAGACGCTGCCCAGCTGGAACGGCTCTCACCCAAACCGCCCACGCCGCGCCGCACGGGCTACGGACTGCTGCCCGAGATCAAGCCCGACGCCACCCCGCGCCACGGCAAACCGAGCGAACGCCGCTACTCGATCGAGGTCATCAGCACTGCCTACACCCGGGACATGCGCGACGCCGCAGTGCTCAGGGCCGAGACGGCCGAGGGTGCCCTGCCGCCGCTGGTGGATGAACTGAAACGGCTGCGCAAGCGGCTGCGCAACCTCGAGGAGCACATCGACTACCACGAGTTCTGGCAGGACGCCGTGGTCGATCAGGGGGACTTCTTCGCCGAGCGGAACCGGATCGTGAGTCGTGTGCGCGAAATGGACGAGCTCCAGCGCGAGAACCGCGAACCGGAGCGGGCGGCCGAGCTCCGTCGCGGCGTGCGCGCCGACATCGCGCCCTTCCGGCGCGCGCCGCAACTCCGGATCGTGCCCGGGGACGAAGGCCAGCGATTGCCCGTCGTGGTCCACACGGACATCGAGGACGCCGCCTTCCTCGAGACGTTCCAGGACGCCGTGGAGGCTGCCTGGGCCGAGGCCGACGCGTGCCGCGCACTGGGACTCACGGTTGACCTGGAGCTGCACGTGCACCCCCCCGCCGAGCTCTACCCCGACGGCGCTCCCGAGGTGGGCGCGAAGATCGACACCGACGAACACCTGGCGCGCTTCCCCGAGGGCTCCCTGGTGCTCACCACCGGGGCCGACAGCACCCATGCCTGGCAGGGCCGCGCCGTCCTGCTGGGCACCGCCGCCGTGACGCGTTCCACCCTGGCCCACGAGTTCGGTCACCTGCTGGGCTTCAGTGACGGTTACCTGCGCGGCTACGAGGGCGACCCGGACGGCCGCTTCGGCGTGATCCTCGTGGAGTGGACCGGCCTGATCGACGACCTGATGGGCAACACCCGCGGAGGCGTCGTGACGACCGACCTGCTCGAGACGCTGCGCGAACACTACGCGCCCTGAGTCGGCCGCGCAGCCGCTTGCCCTCGGCGCCCGCGAGTGCGTCCCCGGCGCCCTACCCGCCCGAGTCACGGGCGCGTGAAGAAGTGGCGAGTCGAGAGGGTTTCTCTGGGGAAAAGGGGAAGAAGGGGAGAAGAGGTTTTACGGCCCGATCGGGCCAACCTCCCGACTCGCCAGAATCGTCATTCGGTCATTGGACGACACGCTCCGGCGGCAGGAGCCCACACACGAGTTGATCCGAACGGGATCCGTGCGGGGTGAGCTACGGACGGCGGTGGAGTCGCTTGGAGCGGGCATCTTCGGCACACACCCGGCGGGTGCTTCGTGGATTCCTGGCCCAGGAGCTGCCCGCCGAGAAGGCAAAGGTGGTGTAGCCCCCCTGACGAGAGCCGCCACCAGCCGCCCTCCCGGATGAGCGTTGTCTGTGCAGGATCGTAGCTCCATCACGGTGTCAGCGCCCTTTTTTGGTCTGTCGAAGTTCGGTTTCGCTAGGCTTGCCCCTCACCGGGACTCGTGGAGATCCTTCGCGAGTCTCTGTAACCGGCAGGACTCGCTCACGACGTGCCAACGCACATCTCGTCAGCGGTTCCTTCGCCCACCGGGGGGTGCGGCGTGCGGGGTGGCTGGCGCGGGGGCGCCGGCGCTCCCAACCCATCGCGTCCTCAGCCTCCGCACCGGCTCTCGACGCCCAACCCCCGAGCACATCCAAAGAAACCGGGATGTCCGACCCGATCCGCATCCTCATCGCCGACGACCATCCCGTCCTGCGGGAGGGCCTGGCCAAGATCTTCGAAGACGTCGACGGCATGCAGATCGTCGGCGAGGCCGTCGACGGTCCCATGGCGGTCGAGGCCACCCGTCGGCTGCAGCCGGACGTGGTGATCCTCGACTACCAGATGCCGCGCATGGACGGCACCCTCGTGGTGCGTCGCATGGCCGAGCAGCACCCCGACGTGCGCATCCTCATGCTGAGCCTGTTCGAGGACATCAGCTATGTCGTCGAGGCACTCGACGCCGGAGCGGCCGGATACCTGGCCAAGGGCGACTCGATCGAGCTCTACCTCGAGGCCGTCCGGGCGGTCCACGAACAGGGCTTCTTCCTGCCCAACCGACTCACGGGGGCGCTGGCCCGATACCGGCGCCAGGCCGGGGAGACCAACGATTGGCGCGACCGCGTCTCGCGTCAGGAGTTCGAGCTGCTGCGCTGCTTCGCGCGCTGCATGACGTTGGCCCAGGCCGCCGGACATCTCAACGTCGCGCCGACGACCGTGTCCACCTACCGCCAGCGCCTGCTCAAGAAGCTGGAGCTGCCGAATACCTGGCACCTGATCAAGTTCGCGCTCGAGAACGGCATCGAAGGCTGAGGCCTTCCGGGCCGACCGCAGTGGGTCGACGCCTCGGACGTCAGCGCACGATGAGGTAGTCGAGCCCCACCGGCGCGTCGGTCGGATCCGCGAAGGCCACGACGAAGTAGCCGACGCCGCGCTCGGCGACCCACCAGCGGGCGCCGGGGTCGTCCTGGAAGGTCAGGAAGGCGGACGTCTCCGTGGACGCCGCGGGGTCCTGCACCGTGAAACGGTCCAGGCCCGCGGGCACGAGCGTCGAGCCGTGCCCCCCGTTGCCGACCAGGTCGGGTCCGACGTCGTCATCGCCCAGGTCGAGGTGGACGAACGCCACGATCGTGTCTTCGGCGCCGGACCACGGCTGCAAGGCGATGCCGAGCTTGGGCCCCCGGCCGTTGTGACGCGCGGCCGTACCGGGAGCCGCGCCGAGTCCGAGCACGTCACCGGCGGCGATGGGACCGCCCGAGCCGTCCACGCGCACCGGCACGCGACCGGCGAGGGCGACGTAGACCCGATCGGTCCGGGACTGTTCGACGGCGAGCCACTGGCGCCGCAGCTCGGCACCGAGTGCGACGTCTCCCGCGCGCAACGCGGCGTCCGACGCCTGGAGCAGGTCGGGCCGCCCCCCGTCCATCACGCCTTCCATCTCGAGCGTGAGCCCGGGCGCGGTCGACACGATGCCCAGCACGCGTTCGTTCTCACCCCAGCGGGCGGAGATGACGTGCTCGGGGTGCAGCCGGTCCACCGCCACGACGCTGCCGGGCACGAGCCACGGATCGATCGTGGGGTAGCTCTCGGCCAGGTCGAGACCCTGGGCCACGACCTGTCCGTCGACCAGCAGCCGCGCCTCGGGGGTCTGCTCGAGACGCATGACCTCGTCGGCGAAGCCGTTGGAGAACCAGCGGTACCACTCGGAGAGTTCGTTGGCGTCGCCGTCGCGGTCCCACACGATGTCGTATTGCGACGCGATGAAGAGCGGGTCGCCCGGCGTGAGGTTCGCGACGGCACCACCGTTGGCAAAGATGAAGCGCTCCACGACGAGGTCGGTGCCGGCGGTGATCGACCCGGCCGCCGCCATGTCACCGGCCGCGGCTTGGATCGCCAGGCCGGGTTCGGTGGCGACGATCGCATCGACCTGACCGCCCCGGAAGATCGGTCCGGTGGGGCCCTCTGGCCCCGCCGGTCCCTGCCCACCGGAAGGCCCCGGCGCGCCGGGGTCACCCTGCAATCCCTGCAATCCCTGCAATCCCTGCAATCCCTGCAATCCCTGCGGACCCGTCGGGCCCGGCGCGCCATCGGCGCCGGCGGGCCCTGTGGTCCCCGGGACTCCCTGCGGTCCCATGGGACCTGTTGTTCCAGTAATGCCGGTCGGGCCGACGAGCCCTTGATCACCCACGATTCCCTGCGGGCCCGTCGGACCAACCGGACCTAGATTGCCTTGCGGCCCCGTCGCACCGGCCGGGCCCAATGGCCCCACCGGTCCCATGGGACCCTGTATCCCTGCTGGACCCTGCATCCCTGTTGAACCCTGCATCCCTGCTGGACCCTGCATCCCGGTTGGACCCTGTTCCCCAGCGAGACCCTGTTCACCTGCGGGGCCCTGTTCACCCGTGGCGCCCTGCGGACCGATGGCTCCCGCAACACCTTGCGGACCTGTCGACCCCATGGCCCCGGCGACCCCCTGCGCCCCCGCCGGCCCCGTGGGACCAGTCGGACCGCGAGCTCCCGCGGGACCAGATAGGCCGGTCGAACCGGCAGGTCCATGTTGACCCACCACTCCCTGCGGACCTGCCGGCCCGACCATGCCAGGAATTCCTTGGGGACCGGTCGCACCCGTGGGTCCGACCATGCCCAGCGTCTCGCCCAACCAAGCGCCGTTCTCGTCGATGACGAGTTGCCCGTCGACCGACAGGCCGTGCGCTTCCACCGTCTGGCCGCGGGTGATACCGCTCAGGCCCAACGGGAACGGGGGCGACTCGGCGTACGTCTTGGCGACGTTGCCGAGCTTGTTCAATGCGATGACCTGCGTCGTGAACCACGACCCGGCGGCGAGCATGCCGTCGGGCAGCGCGCGCGTCGCACCCAGCGGCAGGTAGACGCCGTCCTTGACCGTCATCGGGACGGTCACGCTGCCTTGCGCCGCGTCGAGTCCGTCCGTGGACTTCGGAACGACGTCGAACAGCTCGCTCCACTCGCTGTCCTGCCCGTCGAGCACGGGCGTCATGTCCGCGTCGGCGTAGAGGCGCACGATGACACGGAACGGCTTGCCGCTCTTGAACGGCGAGTACTTCGTGCCGGCCACGTTCGACTTGAGGACGGGCGCGTACACTCGCACCGGGTGGCTCTCCTGGCCATCCACGTGCGCCGCCAGCAAGGCGAGAGCCAGCAGCATTCGCACAGTCTGTCGGATCATGGTCGGTCGCCCTTCCCGGCGGCAACAGCCGCGGCACCACGCCGCTTGGCATGAACCGGACATCGACACTTGAGTCCGCCTTCTGTAGAGATTCCGCGTCCCGGCGACGGACCATCGCCACAACCCGCGTCACGGCAACGGCTTCAAGGCACGAGCAGATACTCCAGCGGGACCGACGCCAGGGTCGGAGCGGCGAATTCGAGCACGAAGTAGCCCGCCGCCTGCTCACCCACCCACCAGACTCCCCCGGGATTGCCCCGCAGGGTCACCATCGGAGCGCTGGAAGCCGTCACTCGCCCATCGAGGACGGTGAAGCTGGTGACTCCGGCGGGCACCTGGGCGCTGCCGACGACCGCCTCGGCCCCCATGGGCACCGAAGCCGGGAGCGCAGGTGCTCCCCGTTCCAGGTCGACGAAAGCCACGATCGTCGCGTCGAAGCCGTTCCAGGTCTCCAGCGCCACACCGAGTCGCGGCCCGGAGCCCGCGTAACGGGCGGCGGTCCCCGGGGTCACGCCCAGGCCCAGCATGTCGCCGGCCTGGATCGACCCGCCCGAGGCATCGACGAGCAGTGGCACGCGTCCGGCCAGGGCCACGTAGACCCGGTCGTCCCTGTCGGCTTCGGCCGCCAGCCACTCGGCCCGCAGCGCGCGACCGAGTTCGTAGTTGCCCTCGGCGAAGGCGAGGTCGGCCGCCTGCATCAGTTCGGGCTGGGCGCCGTCGAGCCCCGAGCCCATCTCGAGCTTCAGGCCCGGCTCGGTCGACACGATGCCCAGCACCGCTTCGTACTCACCGATGCGTGAACGCATCACGTGCTCGGCTCGGGCGGGATCGACGACCACGACCATTCCCGGCTCCAGCGCGGAGTCGGTCGTCGGGTAGGCCTCGGCCAGGTCCAGGCCGCTGGCGACGACCTGGCCGTCCACGACGAGACGCGCGTTCGGCGTCTGCTCGAGCCGCATGACTTCCTTGTCGAAGCCGTTGGTGAACCACCGGAACCACTCGTCGTCGTCGTCGTCATCGTGGTCGCGCAGGAAGGCGACGTCGTGCTGGCCCAGCATGAAGAGCGGATCGCCGGCCGTCAGGTTCACCAGCCCACCACCGTTCGCGAACACGTACCCGCGGGTGGTGATGTGACCCGCCGCATCGATTCCACCAGCCGCGACTTCGATCGCCACGCCCGGGTTCGTCGCGCGGATGTGCGTGACCGTACCGCCCTGGAACTCCGCCCCATCGACGCCCTGCGGCCCGGTGGGTCCCGGCTGCCCCAGCGGTCCTGCCGGCCCTTCCGGCCCTGCCTGGCCCGCCGGCCCGGGGACACCGGTCGGACCACGGGGACCGCTCGGTCCCGGCGCACCCTTGAGTCCATTCAGGCCGGGCGTGCCCTGCAGTCCCTGGGGACCGGTGGGCCCGTTTGGTCCCACCGCACCATCCACGCCATCGAAACCGTCAGCGCCCTGCGGACCCTCAGGTCCGGTCGCGCCATCGACTCCGTCGAGACCCGCGATGCCTTGCGGACCGGTCGCACCGCGTGGTCCCATCGGACCCGTGGCGCCATCAATGCCGTCGACACCCGCAATGCCCTGCAGGCCGGTCGGACCCATCACGCCGACGACACCTTGCGGACCTGCAGGGCCCGTCGCGCCGTCGACACCCGCGATACCCTGCGGACCGGTCGCACCACGTGGTCCCATCGGTCCCGTGGCGCCATCAACGCCGTCGACACCCGCGATGCCTTGAGGGCCGGTCGCGCCCTCGGCACCATCACTACCGGCAATGCCCTGCGGGCCCGTCGCACCATCGACACCCGCGATGCCTTGCGGGCCGGTCGAACCGCGCGGACCCATCGGGCCGGTCGCTCCATCAGCGCCGTCGACACCCGAGATGCCCTGCGGACCGGCGGGCCCCGTGGCACCGTCGACACCAGCAATGCCTTGCGGGCCGGTCGGCCCCATCACACCGGCAAGACCCTGCGAACCCGCAGGTCCGGTCGCGCCATCGACTCCGTCGAGACCCGCGATGCCTTGCGGACCGGTCGCACCGCGAGGACCCATCGGGCCCGTGGCGCCATCAACGCCGTCGACACCCGCGATGCCTTGAGGGCCGGTCGCGCCGTCGGCGCCATCGACACCCGCGATACCCTGCGGACCGGTCGCACCACGCGGACCCATCGGGCCGGTGGCCCCGTCGGCACCATCAGTACCGGCAATGCCCTGCGGACCCGTGGCGCCGTCGACTCCATCAACACCCGCGATACCCTGCGGACCAGAGGGGCCGGCCCCACCGTCAACACCGGCAAGGCCCTGCGGGCCCGTGGGACCCATCACGCCCGCGATGCCTTGCGGGCCGGCAGGTCCGGTCGCGCCGTCGACACCGTCGATACCCTGCGGACCGGTCGCACCACGAGGACCCATCGGGCCGGTTGCGCCGTCGACACCGGCCAGACCTTGCGGACCCGTCGCGCCCATCACACCTGAGACACCCTGCGGACCAACGGGTCCGGTTGCGCCATCGACACCGTCGATACCCGCGATGCCTTGCGGACCGGTTGCACCGCGCGGACCCATCGGGCCGGTCGCGCCATCAACGCCGTCGACACCTGCGCTGCCCTGCGGACCGACGGGTCCCGTCGCACCATCGACACCTGCGATGCCTTGCAAGCCGGTCGGGCCCATCACGCCCGTGATGCCTTGCGGGCCGGTCGCACCCATCACACCGACGACACCTTGCGGACCTGCGGGCCCCGTCGCGCCATCGACACCGGCGATACCCTGCGGGCCTGTTGCACCGCGAGGACCCATCGGGCCCGTGGCACCATCAGCGCCGTCGACACCCGCGACTCCCGCGGGGCCGGTCGCGCCGTCGACGCCATTGGTACCCGCGATGCCTTGCGGGCCTGTCGCACCGCGCGGCCCCATCGGGCCGGTGGCGCCATCAGCGCCGTCGACACCCGCGATGCCCTGCGGGCCGGTCGCACCGCTCGGGCCCAACTGACCGGTCGCGCCGTCCACACCGTCGGCACCGGCAATGCCCTGCGGGCCGGTCGGGCCCATCACACCGGCGACGCCCTGCAAACCTGCGGGGCCCGTCGCGCCGGCGACACCGGCAAGACCCTGCGGGCCTGTCGCACCACGAGGGCCCATCGGGCCCGTGGCACCATCAGCTCCGTCGAAACCCGCGACACCTTGCAGCCCGGTCGGGCCCATGACACCGGCGATACCCTGCGAACCCGCAGGTCCGGTCGCGCCGCGCGGGCCCATCGGGCCGGTGGCGCCATCTGCTCCGTCGACACCCGCGAGGCCCTGCGCGCCGTCCGCGCCATCAGTGCCCGCAACGCCTTGCGGGCCGGTCGGGCCCCTCACACCGGCGGCACCCTGCAGACCTCCGGGGCCCGTCGCACCGTGGACACCGTCGGTACCCGCGATGCCTTGGGGGCCGGTCGC
>JAJDEQ010000057.1 GCA_029259695.1 Planctomycetota bacterium | reverse complement strand
ATGCTGTTGAGGTGTGTGGTGGGCAGCCCCGGGCCCCAGTCGTGGTTGGTGGCGCCGCGGTCGGTGGTGCGCCACACGGCGGGGTTGCTGTAGCCGCTGCCGCCCACGTAGGCCGTGTCGCGATCGAGTGCGCTGGCGACGACCGCGGTGCCGTAGAAGTAGTGCGCGCCGGGCCCGGTCGTGGGCGACTCGGTCATGTTCACCGCGCGGTCGTCCGACACGAGCAGGCGGCCCGAACTGGTGGCGGCGTAGCAGCGCTCAGGGTCCACCGGTGAGAAGGCGAGCCCGGTGAAGTACTCACCCGGGTTGCCCGTGACCGACAGGTCGGTCGTCCCCCACGGGATCACTGACCACTCGTTGAGGCCGACCAGCTTCTGGAAGCGGTACAGGCGCTCGGCGCAGAAGAAGAAACGCACGTTCGAGTGCGGGCTGGCCGTGATCGGCGGCAGCCAGGCGTGGGTCGACCCGTCCGGGAAGTCGACGAAGTACAGCGCCGGGTTCGTCTCGCCCTTGTGCACCAGCGTGAAGCCGGGGTAGGTGGTGTAGAGGTACTCGTGCGTTCCGTCGCCGGAGGTGGCGTGGCCGTAGTCACCGCTGATCAGCTGGTCGAACTGCAGCACCGGGTCGGTCGCCGTGTCGGCGTCGTCGGCCCATTGCCAGCCCTGGTCCTGTGCGCCGGCGGCCACGTGCGAAGGATCGGCGGTGGACGTGTGCGTCGTGTAGTACTGGCTCACGCGCAGTCCGTCGAGCGAGAGGTTCTCGACCGTGTCGAGTCCGTCGGTCGATCGGTACAGCCCGCCGTCGGTGGAGACGTACCAGATCTCCCCGCCCATGCCGTCGGGGAGCACGTCCATGCCCGGGATGTCGGCGTGCAGGTAGATCGCCGGGTTGCCGTAGTACGCACCCCACGTGTTCACGATGTCGAAGCTCGAGCCGGCGTTGGTCGTGTAGTGCACCTCGACACCGCCCCAAGCGAACAGATCGGGGTCAACGATCGACGCCTGCAGGGTGCCCCAGTAGTCGCTCACGTCGGTGATGAAGGTCCAGCTTCCGCCGGCGTTGTCGGAGCGGTACAGGCGCTTGGTGCCGCTCTCGTCGAGCACGAGCCACAGGCGCGGCGCCCCCGCTTCCGAGCCGGTCAGCTCGGCGCCGTTCGCGCTCGCGGGCAGGGGACCCACCTCGACCCAGCTCGCGCCGGTGTCGTTGCTCACGTAGAGCTTGTCGAGCTTGGTCAGGTAGAGCGCGCCGGGGCCGTTGCGCGGGGCCCACACGTCACCCGAGTAGGTGAACAACCCGTTGGACCAGTGGAAGCTCTGACCGCGATCGGTCGAGCGGTACAGCGACGTCTTGAGCTGACCGGCATCCCAGAAGCGCACCATGATGAAGATCGTGTGGCTGCCGTCCTTGGTGACCAGCATGCGACGCACGCCCACCGCATCGGGCAGGCCGGCGGGGACGAACCACGTTGCGCCCATGTCGTTGGTGGCCTGCACGTCACCACCATCGGTGGCGCGCACGATCACGTCGGGTTCGCTCGGCGTCGCGCTGGGCACCACGGCCAGCCAGTGCGCGCCGCCGTAGATGTTGTCACCCAGCGGCTCCCAGTCCTGGCCGTCGAGGGTGCCGTGCCACACGCCGCCCTTCGACGATCCGGCGTAGAGCGACAGGCCGTCGGACGACGGCTGCGCGACGTGCACGCGACCAGCCTGGTTGCGGCTGCCGCGCTCGGTCCACGCGCCGGTCGTGGCGACGCTCATGGCGGCGAGCTGGTTGCGCTTGGCGAGTTGTCGCTCACCATTGCGACGTTCGACCGCCTTCACGTCGACGCCGGGCGCGGCGCGGTGCCGCTCACGCATCCAGGCCTTGCGGCGCGACTTGTGTTCGCTCTCCGAGCCTTCGGCCAGGCGGTGTTCGGTCGGTGGCGGGATGCGCAACGCGCCGCGGTCCGTGGGCGCGCTGCTGGACGTGGAGCAGCCGGTCGCCGTCAGGCCCGCGGCGAGCAGTACGGCCGCGGCGGCGCGCGAGGTGAGAAGACCGATGACATCGCGACGGGGAGCGAGCATGTGCCGGGATCTCCAGGCGGAGTCCACGACGCTGCCGCCGGGGGCTCCGCGTTCGGGGGAGCGGAGGAGTGCGGGCCGCGTCGGGGGAGGGGCGCGGCCGGGAGACGAGTGTACCGCCGCCCGCTCCGCTGCGGGACGGGGCCCGCGAGAGGCTGTCCCGGTCCGGCGGCCCGGCGCTCGAGGCGCACCTCACCCGGGAGTCGCGGTGGAGGTGCGGCCAGCGGCCGTGCGGGCCGCGAACGGGGTGCTCAGGGCCCCCGGGGCGTCGATCAGCGGAAGGTGGTCTGGGACCGGTTGGTGAGCTGCGACGGTGGGTTGGAGAAGTCCTGGTTCAGGGTCTGCAGGTAGATCGTGATGCCGACCAGGATCGGGTCGACGGGCAGGGTGATGCCGAGGTTCACCACGCCGTTGGGGTTGCCGCCCTGGGTGTACGAGAGCGTCGGGAGCAGGTTGATCAGGATGTCCGGTCCGATGAGCAGCTTGCCGAAGGCCGTGCCGGCGCCGGGCAGCGGGATGGCCTGGGGTGAGGCCCAGGTCTGGAAGAAGTGGCCCAGGTTCCCGTACATGTCCCAGGTCCAGAAGGAGTCCTGGTACGCGAACTCGGGCGTGACGACCGCCGGCGAGAAGACCCAGTCGTCAGGGTGCGCGATGCTGCCCAACGAGTGGCTGACGAAGATGTCGGCCGGGCCGGCCGTTCCGACGGGCGTGATGCCGCTGGCCCGCGTGCCCGACGTGAAGCTGAGTGACGTCACCGGCGCGCCCCCGAGTTGGATCACGGGCCCCGCACCGAGGTTGAGGTTGCGACCGTAGATGGTGATCGGCACACCGCCCGCCTTGTCGGCGTGGACCGGCCGCGTTGCCCAGACCACGGGCATGTCACCCGGGTCGGGATCGAACAGCGCCAGGAAACCGATCTCCGCCTGGAAGTTCGTCGACGTCGCCTGCTCGAAGCGCAGCGCGCCGAACTCCTGGTACTCGGTCGATACCGCGTTGGCGCCACCGCCCGCGACGGCGTTGAACGAGTAGGTCTCGAGCTGGAAGTTCGCGCTCGAGGCCGCCTGTCCCCACGTCGAGGGGACGAGCAACGCCGCGCCGGCGATCACGCTCAGGATGGTCAGCCTGATCACTGGTTGGCCTCCACGTTCGCCATGCGCTGGATCAGCTCCTGCAGCTGACGTTCGAGCTGGTCGATGCGATCGTTCTGCGCGGCGATCTGCTGATCGCGTTGCACCAGCAGCGTGTGCAGGCCCTGGATCGAGGCCAGCGCGACGCCGTCGGCATCGACCGTCGAGATCGCACGATCCGTCTGGCCCAGGCCGAAGGAGGCGTAGAAGTCCTGCGCCACCGGCCCCATGCGCCGTACGCCTGGTTCTGTCAGGTAGCTCCAGGTCGTGATCGGCATGTCCACCACACCCTGCAGGATCGCCACCGGATCGACCAGGTTGAAGCTGTCCTTCAGGTTGCGGTCGGACGAGTTGGTCCATGCGCCGCCCGTCGTGAGGTGTGCGCCGGTCGAAGTGGCGATGAACTGACCGGCCGGGATGCTCACCGTGGCGCCCGTGCTGCCGAACCACAGGCCGCCGGATGCCAACACGCCGAACTGGTTGTTGGCCGAACTGGTGAGGCCCGTGGCCCCCGAGTCCGACCAGATGAAGGCGCCGGCGTGATTCGACCGGGTGCCGCGGCCACCGGCCCAAGCGAAGGCGCCGTTGGCCTGGTTGTCTTCACCACCGGAGACGGTCGCCGAACGGAACGTGGCCATGTTGTTGCGACCACCGGCAACCGTCGCCCAGCCGAGACCGCTGGCTGTGTTCGACTCACCGCCGCCGACCGTGCCCTGGTTGGCCGAGGCGACGCTGTTGAGACCACCGCCGATCGTCGAGTAGTTGCCGACCGACGAGTTGCCCTGGCCCGCCACGAACGCGTGGGTGCCCGAGTTGAAGTTCGTCGCACCGAAGTTGCCCTTGCCCATGGTGATCTGTGGGCTGCCCGTGCTCAGGATCGCACCGGTCATGATGCCGCCGGTGAGCGGCAGCAGACCGCTCGTGTCACCGGTCGGACCGGTGGGTCCGGTCGCACCGTTGGTGCCTGCCGGGCCAGTCGGCCCCGTCGCACCGTTCGCGCCATTGGCTCCGTTCGTTCCGTCGGCACCGGCCGGACCCGTGGGGCCGGCAGGTCCGGTGGCACCGTCAGCGCCGTCCGCACCGTTGGTTCCGTTCGTGCCTGCAGGACCGGTGGGCCCAGCAGGTCCGGTCGCGCCGTCAGCGCCGTCCGCACCGTTGGTTCCGTTGGTGCCGGCGGGGCCCGTGGGCCCAGCAGGTCCGGTCGCGCCGTCAGCGCCGTCCGCACCGTTGGTTCCGTTGGTGCCGGCGGGGCCCGTGGGACCAGCAGGTCCGGTCGCGCCGTCAGCGCCATCCGCACCGTTGGTCCCGTTCGTGCCGGCGGGCCCCGTGGGACCGGCAGGTCCGGTCGCGCCATCAGCGCCATCCGCACCATTGGTTCCGTTGGTGCCGGCGGGTCCCGTGGGCCCAGCAGGTCCGGTCGCGCCGTCAGCGCCGTCCGCACCGTTGGTTCCGTTCGTGCCGGCGGGCCCCGTGGGCCCAGCAGGTCCGGTCGCGCCGTCGGCG
>JAJDEQ010000056.1 GCA_029259695.1 Planctomycetota bacterium | reverse complement strand
GAGAACCTGATGATCGTCGACCTGGTGCGCAACGATCTGGGACGGGTGTGCCGCACGGGCAGCGTGCACGTGCCCGAGCTCATGGCGATCGAGTCCTACGCCACCGTGCACCAGATGGTCAGCACGATCCGCGGGTGCCTGCGTCCGGGAACGGACGTGACTGACTGGATGCCCGCCGCGTTCCCCGGCGGGTCCATGACCGGCGCGCCCAAGCTGCGCAGCATGGAGATCCTCGACGGGCTCGAGGGCGAGGCGCGCGGCGTCTACGCCGGCTCGATCGGCTACCTCGCGCCGGGTGGCGCCGCCGACCTGAACATCGTCATCCGGACCGCGGTGATCTCACGCTCGGGCACGTCGATCGGCGTGGGCGGCGCGATCGTGGCCCCGTCGGACCCCGAGGGTGAGTTCGACGAGATGCTGCTCAAGGCCCGGGCGGTCATGGCGGCCGTGGCCGAGGCGGAACTCGGTCCGGACGGCCCCGAGCGGATCCGCATCGTCGGCGATCGGGCCGACAGCCCGGAGGCCTGAGGGGCCACGCAGGTCCCCGACGGCCCGCTCAGCCCCCGAGGGGAATGCCCAGCAGGCGCCAGGAGGAGCCGTCCGGCGACTGCTTGCGCGACAGCAGGCCGAGCGCCCACCAATCGGTGTGCGTGCCCTCGATGCGATCATCGAAGCTGCCCCACAGCGGACCCACGTAGCTGAATCCGCCGTCGTCGTCCTGCACGTTCATGTAGAGCGGGAACAGCCACTCGCGCACGAACGGATCGTCACCGCGGCTGCGCCAGGAGCGGATCGGGGACATGACCTCGTTGCTGAAGAGCGTCAACACACGCCACTCTCGTCGATCGCCCACGTCGTCGTAGCCGAACAACGTGACCAACCCCAGGACGTCGCCCACCGAGACGCGGCGCGAACTCGTGCGCCCCAGGGCCGGAACCGTCTCGCCGTCGGCCGGGTAGCCGACTTCCATGCGCAACACCGTGGCCAGCCCGAAGAGCGAGAACAGCACGACATCGTCGCGCGGCCCTTCGTGGCGCCAATCGTAGAGCAACCCGCTGCCCACGCCCGAGCGCCACGCGTCGCGTGTCTTGCTCACCTGTCGGTAGGACAACAGCAGCGGGACGTAGTCGGTATGCAGGTACTCGCCGTCGTCGAAGCCGTAGAGCAGCGAGTAGAACCGCGTCTTGGACGTCGGTGTCGTGCGCCCGTAGTAGAACGGGAACCACAGCGAGCTCTCGCTGAACGGTGCGTCACTCCCGCGCCAGTAGAAGGGCAGGGCGCGCGCGTGGCTGCGGCCGCCCTCGGCAGAAGCGCCGAACAGCCAGAAGAGCGCGTCCCAGCTCCAGGACGTGCCGTCGGGCGAGGCGGCGCTGGTGTAGAGCGGCGGCACGAAGACCTGCGTCTCGCGCAGCTTGGACGGCTGATCGAGCAACGGTCCCTGGCACGCCGCCAGGCACCCCAGCAGCAGCAGCGCGAGCATCTGAGCCGAACGGCATCGCAGGCCGTGCCGGGTGTCGACGCGCTCGGCAGCCGGGGCGACACGTCGAGTCGGCGGGTGCGGGGGCGGGCAGCTCATGGGCGCGGCATGATAGTCATTCGTCCCCGGCGCCCGCGCCCGCGTTTCCGGAGTCGCCCGGTTTGCCGCGGCGGCGCACCCGCGCCACGAGCGCCCCGATCGCGGCCTTGTCCTCGGGGCGCAGGAAGCCGACGGCCACCAGCGCCAGCGGCGCCACCAGCACCGCGCCCAGACGCACGCCCAACCCGACGGCGGTGTGATCCGGCGGCGCGAACGCTCCCACCGCAGCCGCACCGCCCACGAACACCACGGCCACGCTCGCCAGGCGGCCCCACTCCCAGCGCTGGGGATACAGCTGTTCGCTCAACAGCAGCGTGAAGGCCAGCATGAAGCCGTAGGCAGCCATCGTCGCCCAGGCCGCACCCATGCCGCCGTGACGCGGGATCCAGAACCAGTTCAGCACCAGGTTGAGCAACGCGGCTGCGCAGACCGAGACGGCCAGCATGATGTTGCGCGCGCGGATCGAGAAACCGACCCGCGCGATGTCGTGCAACCCGTAGCAGACGTAGCCGATGGTCAACACACCGATCACGGAGGCGGCACCCTCGAACCTGCCGTCGGTGCGGATCATGCGCGCCCACAGACCTCCGTGGGCATCGCCGCTCGTGTCGAGCAGGCGCGCCAGCGGCGCCCCGATCATGGTGAGCGCGAACGCCATGAAGCCCCCCACCCCGGCGAACAACGTGGCGATGCGGGCGAACTGACCCTGCGCGTCCCGGTCCTTGGCGATGTTGAAGAAGACCGCGGGCCACATCATGCCCATGGGCGCGATCAGGGCGAGTTCGACGATGCGGGCGAACTTGTCACCGTATGCGTACAGTCCGCCGCTCTGCTCGAAGCCGAGCTGGTTGAGCAGCACCCGGTCGGTCGTCGACAACACGTTGAACGCGATCGCCATCGGCATCAGCGGCAGGCCGTAGGCCACGAGGCGTCGCACGAGCCCGAGGTCCACCAGCGGCCGGCGCATCTCGGGCACGTACACGAGACCCAGCACGAGCCGGAACGCCGCCGCGATCACGGCCACCACCGCGATGCCCAGGATGCCTGCATCCAGGAAGCGCACGGCGATGATGTTGCCCACCACCGCCACCAGGAACTCGCCGAAGCTCATGAACGCCACGGGCACCGTGCGGAAGCGCACCTTGAGGATGCCCTCCGCCGGATAGGTCATGTCGCGCAGTCCCTGCGCGGCGACAAAGCACAACATGGTCAGGGCGTGCCCGTCCGTATCGGTCGCCAGGCGTCCCAGCGGCGCCGCCAAGGCCATGGCGCCGCCGCAGATCACGAGCGCCGAGAGCATGGCCCAGCCGGACGTGACGCGCACGATGCGCTGCCTGGCAGCCTCGTCCGGCTCGCCCCCGCCGTCGCGCCCGCCGGTCTTGAGCGCCCAGATCATGGCCGCGGTCATGCCGTGTGACGCCACCAGGCTCACCACCGTGGCCACGTTGAGGATCGCCTCCATGTAGGAGAAGTCCTCGGTCGGCAGCCTGCCGGTGTAGAGCGGCAGCAGGAAGAAGCCGACGCCACGCGAGAGCACGTTGCCGAGCAGCAGCACACCCGAGTGACGGGCGAGCTGCGCGAGGTGCCCTCCACCTTTGCCGCTCAGCGATCCATCTCCCAGGGACTCGTCGCGCGGCACGCTCGCTCGCGCGGCGCACCAGCATAGGTTCGACGGCGGCCGTTTCCGCGCCCGATTCCCGAGCCCCGGTGCCGGCGCCGGCCTGCCGGTCGACGCCCCGCAGCCCGGCATTCCGCGCCCCTGCTCAAGCGCACCGACCTCGCCTGCCGAAGAGGAGAGCGACAAGGAGGAGCTGTGATGACCGACCCCGTGCCCACCCCGTCCAAGACGGCCGGCCCCGGACTGCTCGAAGGTCTGGTGGCCCTGTCGATTCTCGTGAGCCTCTCCGGCGTGCTGATGCCGGTCGTGGGCAGCGAGGTCCAGCAGTCCCGCGCCGACACGGCGCACGCCGACATGCAGCTGCTGGGCGGCGCCCTGCGCGCCTACACCCGCGATACCCAGTGGTTGCCGAGCGGGCGCCAGGGCCGGACCGACATCGCCTGGCTCTACACGCCCGGCGAGCTGCCCTCCGGGGCGAGCTTCGGTGACGTCGGCGCCGGTCACTCGATCGCCGACTTCGTGCTGGTCGACGCCATGGGGGGCACGGCCTGGGCCGGGCCCTACCTCCCGAGCGACACGCTGCACGCCGACCCGTGGGGCAACGCCTACCTGGTGCACGTCGACGGCTGGCTCAACGGCCGCGACAACCCGTTCATCGTCTCGGCCGGCCCCGACGGCCTGCTCGAGACACGAGCGAACGACCGCCAGGCCGGCGGTGACGACCTGGTCTGGCTGTTGCGCTGAACGGCGGGCCACCGGGCCCATCCCAGCACCTGCCACGCACCCGTCTGGTTGCCCCCTGGGGTGATCGGCATACTGTCGGGCTCTCCGCCCCGAGGAGCCCGGCATGTCCTCCCAACGCTCGCACCCCACGACCCTGCTGCCCCTGGTCCTCGCCTGCCTGCCGATGGCCTGCCTGAACCCGTCCGTCGGCTCGGTCTCCGACGACGACAAGGTCTGGCACGTGCCGAGCGGCAGCGCCATGGCGCCGGCCTACGACATGGACTACTCCCAGACCCTCGCCGCGCGCTTCGGCGGCGAACTCGCGGGCTACGTGGTGAACGTCCTGCCGGTGCCCGAAGGCGTGGAGGACCTGCGCCGCTTCCCCGTCGGCACGCTCCTGGTCCAGGACCAACGCTTCCAGCTGGTCGGTTTCGTCTCGCCGAACGGCACGGCATACCGCTTCGACGGGACGCTCCCGATGCCGATCGAGGCCAGCGGACGCGACGCCCAGGTGGCGGCGCTGTTCGGGCGCTCCGGCCCGTTGCAGCTCAGCTCCACGGCCGGGCTCAGCGCAGCCCCCCGCTGATCTCCGCGGGCTGAACGGCCGAGCGGCTTCGCGCCCTCGCGAACGACCGCTCAGTGGGCCAGGCGGCGCCCGTTGGCCGACAACAACGCCGCGGGGAGCGTGTGCGGGTCGCGGTGCTCGGCCCAGTCGCGCAGCAGGCACACGTAGACCGCGGGCTCGTCGCGGATGGGCAGTCCCAGGCGGCGCAGGTGGCCTTCGTCATCGACCGGGTCGAGGTGCTGGACCACGCGGCTGGGCAGGTAGGTCTCGGAGGCCGACGCGAGCAGGCTCAGCGTGCGTTGATCACGCTCGGCGCCCACCACCAGGATGTGCAGCGGAGGGTGCAGCACGAGCTCGACGCTGCGACCGAAGGCGGCCATCCCATAGCCGTAGCGGCGGAAGTCGGTGGTGTGCACGGCGAGTGCGCGGCGCGCGAGTTCGGCCAGGCTCGAGCGGCCGGTGCAGAGTGCACCGCGCAGCAGCACCTCGGCCGCCGCCGAACTCTCGTTGATCGCCGTGTCGTTGCGCGGGAGCGGTCGCTGACCGGCGACCACGTCGCGATCGGCGAAGTCCCCGCCGGCCGTGGCGTGATCGCTGGCGATGCGTTCGAGCAGATCGTCCAGGACCCCCACGTAACGGCGATCGGCCGTGTACTGCAGCACGTGCAAGACCGCACGGGCGGTCTCGGCCTGGTCCCGCAGCCGACCCGGGAGCTTGGGACCGCTCCCGTCGTCGTAGTGGAACATGCCCCGCCCGCGACGCCACAGTCGGTCGAGCAGGCTGTCCACGATGGCCACCGCCACGTCGGTCAGGTCCTGCCGGCGCAGCACACAGCCCGCCTTGAGCAGGGCCGAGACGGCCCGCGCGTTCGCGTCGGCCAGGAACCGCCCGTCGCGCCGGGGCCCCTTGCGTGTCCGCCGGCCCGCGGCATCGAGCGCGTAGTACTCGTCGTCCGGATCGAGGCTGGCGTGGAACAGTCCGGTCTGCTCGTCGCGGAAGTCGCGCAGCATGGCGTCGGCGATCTCACCGGCCAGGTCGAGGAAGTCGGCGCGCTGCATGAGCTGGCCCGCCTCGAGGTAGTTGCGCAGCAGGCCCGCCTGGACTTCCAGACGCTTCTCGGTGTGCGGGCGGCGCCAGTCCCGTTCGCTGGCATAGCGGAAGAAGCCGCCGTCCACGTGATCGCGCAGCGGGCTCTCGGCCATGTGCGTCAGGGTCTTCTCGATCACGGCGTGCAGGCGGGGATCGGCCCGGCCGGCGTGCCGCAGGATCGCGAAGTCGATGGCCTCGGGGTGCGGGAACTTCGGGCCCCCACCGAAGCCGCCGTGACGCTCGTCGAAGTGCGACAGCAGCGCGTCCTCCACAGCGGGCAGGATCGACTCGTCGAGCCGACCGGAGGGCTGGCGGCCGCGAGGCGCGGCCCCCTCGTCCCCGCCGTCGGCCGTCGCACCTGGGTCCACTGGGGACTCGCCGCGCATGCGTCGTTCGGCGAGGCGCAGGGCCGCCAGCAACTCGTCGGGCCCGAACCAGGTGCCCGAGGTGACGACATCGTCGGGGCCGGCCAGGACCAGCGTCGTGGGCCAGCCGCCGCGGCCGAAGCGCGTGGCCAGTTCGGGCTGGGCCTCGACGTCGATCTTCACCGGCACCACATGGTCGGCGATGAACCCGGCCAGTTCGCGATCGCCGAAGGTGGCCCGCTCCATCTCGCCGCAGGGCACGCACCAATCGGCAACCAGGAACAACAGCACGCAACGACCGTCGGCCTGCGCCTGGCGGGCGACGTCGGCGTGCCACGCTTGCCAGTGGATGCTCATGAGCTTGCCGGGGTACGGGCGAAGGGCTGGGCCCGCGAGCCGGACCCCTGGGTCATCATCGGCCGGATCGCGGGTGCAAATGGAGCGAACCGCCGGGAGGGGGAGCAGGGCGGTGTGGGCGGCCCGCAACCGCGGGGGGCCGCGCCGTCTCCCTAGCACGGCGGAGCCCTGGGTGCCGGGAGCGCGGCTCGCCGCGGCACCCCGGCCCGGTGCGCCGATCGCGCGGCGGAACGAACCCGACGAGCCTCGGTCAGCTCAGCTGGGGGAAGCGTCCCGCGAGACACGCGGTCACCGAGTCGGTGCTCGCGCCGTTGGTGGCCAGGAAGCCCCGCGGGTGGTTGAGGTGCGGCCCCGCGTAGCTCACGGGTTCTCCGTCGAGATCGACGCAGCGACCGCCCGCCGCGCGCAGGATCGCCTCCGGCGCGCAGGTGTCCCACAGCTTCAGGTGCAGGGTCGTCGCGAGGTACAGGTCGGCCTCGTCGGCCACGATCTTGCCGACCTTGTAGCCGACGCTGCCCACACTGAAGGTCTCGGCCGGAGCCAGCGCCGCGATGGCGTCCTCGAGGGCCTGGTCGCGGTGGGCGATCGACGCGATCACGCGCAACTCGTCCGTGCGGGCGCGAGCACTCACCTGCAGCGGTCGCGACGCGCCTGCGTGTTCCTCGGTCGCGCCTTGCCCCACGACGCCCGTGAACAGTCGGTCCACGCGGGGCACGAAGACCACGCCCAACGCGGGTTCACCCCGCTCCAGCAGGCCGATCATCACGCAGAAACCTTCGCGTCGCTTCACGAAGTCGGACGTGCCGTCCAGGGGATCCACGACCCAGCAGCGCTCGGCATGACGCCAGCTGTCGTTCTCGACCGGGGTCTCCTCGGCCAGCACGGCATCATCCGGGAAGCGCTCGTGCAACGCCGACACGATCAGTTCGTTCGCGTCGCGATCGGCCGCCGTCACCGGCTGACCGTCCTTGTCGCTCACCTCGTAGTCGGTGTCGAAGTAGCGCATGACGACCGCGCCGGCGCGCCGAGCCAGGTCGACGACGAACGAGAGTTCCGCACTGCGGTCGGCCATGAGTCTGGTCCTTCGGGGTCTCGAGTCGGAGGGAAGGCGTGGTCAGGCGGCGTCGCCCGCTTCTCCGTCGACCTCCACCGGCACCTCGGGCACGTCGCTCCACATGCCGTCGAGGTCGAAGTGGCGCCGGCCCTCCTCGTCGAAGAGGTGCACGATCACGCCGTCGTAGTCGTACAGCGACCAGCGCCCCTCGGGATCCTCGTGCGCGGCGCGGGGCACACCCGCGCCCTGCTCCTTGAGCTCCAGACGGATCGCATCGCGGACGGCACGCGCCTGGCGGCGGTTGGTCACCGTCGCCAGCACGAAGTACTCGGCGATACCCAGGCGATCCCCGACGTGCAGCAGCCGCACCTGCACCGCCTTGCGGTCGACGGCCATGCGGACGCAGGTCTGGGCGACCTGGAGATCGTCCGGATGCGCTGTCTCGCGCTCAGGCACCCGTGGTGAACTCGCCGGCTGTCATCAGCCCACGATGATCGGAGCGATCACGACCGAAACGATGCACATGAGCTTGAGCAGGATGTTGATCGACGGGCCGGAGGTGTCCTTGAAGGGATCGCCCACGGTGTCGCCGACCACGGCCGCCTTGTGGGCGTCGCTGCCCTTGCCGCCGTGCGCGCCGCCCTCGATGTACTTCTTGGCGTTGTCCCAGGCACCGCCCGAGTTCGCCATGAAGATGGCCATCATGACGCCGCTCACGAGCGCGCCCGCGATCATGCCGCCCAGCGCCTGGGCGTCGTAGAAGCCCATGGCCACGGGTGCCGCCACGGCCAGCAGGCCGGGCACGACCATCTCGCGAATCGACGCCTGGGTCGAGATCGCCACGCAGCGCTCCGGGTCGGCCTCGGCCTTGCCCTCGAGCAGACCGGGGATCTCGCGGAACTGGCGCCGCACCTCTTCGATCATCTTGTTCGCGGCCCGGCCCACGGCGGTCATGGTCAGCGCCGAGAACAGGAACGGCAGCATGCCGCCGAACAACGCGCCGGCCAGGATCTGGGGCGAGGTGAGGTCGAGCGAGAACGTCGGGTCCGCCTCGCGCACCAGGCTCACGTAGTTCTGGAACAGCGCCAGCGCGGTGAGCGCCGCACTGCCGATGGCGAAGCCCTTGCCCATGGCGGCGGTCGTGTTGCCCACCGCGTCCAGGGCGTCGGTGCGCTTGCGCACCTCGGGGCCGCAACCGCTGGCCATCTCGGCGATGCCGCCGGCGTTGTCCGCCACCGGGCCGTACGCGTCGACGCCGAGCGAGATGCCCAGGGTGGAGAGCATGCCGACCGCGGCCACGGAGATGCCGTACAGGCCGGCGAGGTTGAAGGTGGCCACGATCGTCACGGCGATCAGCAGCACCGGCGCCCAGGTCGAGCCCATGCCCACCGCCAGGCCGTAGATGATGTTGGTGGCCGCACCGGTGTTGCTCTGCTCAGCGATCTGCTGGGCCGGCTTCATCTGCTCGGACGTGTAGTACTCGGTGATCTTGCCGATCGCCACACCGAGCACGAGGCCGATGACCACCGTGAGCATGATCTGCGTGTGCCCCACCCCCTCGCCGCTGGCCAGGGTGTAGTCCAGGTTCATGCTGGAGGTGCCGAACCAGGCCAGGGCCATGAACACGACCGAGGCCACGATCAGGCCCTTGAACAGGGCGGCGTGGAGATGGGACTCGTCGGTCGTCTTCACGAACGAGCGGCCGATGATCGAGCCGATGATGCCGAAGGCCGCCAACAGCAGCGGCAGCAGCACCAGGTCACCCGAGCCGCCGATGGCCAGGGCGCCCAGGGCCATGGTGGCGATGATCGAACCGACGTAGGACTCGAACAGGTCGGCACCCATGCCGGCCACGTCACCCACGTTGTCGCCCACGTTGTCGGCGATGGTCGCCGGGTTGCGCGGATCGTCCTCGGGGATGCCCGCCTCCACCTTGCCCACCAGGTCGGCGCCCACGTCGGCGGCCTTGGTGAAGATGCCGCCGCCCACACGGGCGAAGAGCGCGATACTCGAGGCACCGAAGCCGAAGCCGAACAACGCGTCGAGCTTGTCGGCTCCGAAGTACTGGTACAGGCCCGTCACGCCGAGCAGGCCCAGGCCCACGACTGACAGGCCCATGACCATGCCGGAGGAGAAGGCCACCGACAGCGCCTCGGAGAGCCCGGTGCGCGCCGCTTCGGTCGTGCGCACGTTGGCGCTCGTCGCGGTGCGCATGCCGAGCCAGCCCGCCAGGGCCGACGCCAGTGCGCCGCAGACGAACGCGATCGCCGTCTCGCGCTGACCGGCTGCGAACAGCAACCCGACGGCACCCGCGACGAAGATCGCGAGCACCTTGTACTCGGTCACGAGGAACGCCATCGCACCCTTGCGGATGGCGCCGGCGATCTTCTTCATCTCGTCGTCGCCTTCGCTGAGACCGTTGATCTTGGCGGAGAGGAAGATCGCAACGATCAGGCTGAGGCCAGCCGCGATGAAGGGAGTCCAGAGGTTGAGCAGGAAGTCCATGGACCGAGGGGTTCCAGGAGGAGTGAATTTGCCCGCAGAAAGGCGAAGCAGGATAGAGACAGGCACCCGCCGGCACAAGGCGACACAAGCCCATCAGCTGCCTTGCGCCTCCAACTGCAGGCAGCCGCCGACCCGCCAGACCGCCGGCGCTCGAGCGAGAGGCGGACGACGCGGGTGGCCTGCTCCCGGGACGCACCCGAGGAGGTCCGTGGGCCCGGGCAGCCCCTCAGGGCTCCTCAGGCTCGAAGTCGGCGGTCCCACGCCGGGCGAGGCCGGACGGCGCGAGGGAGCGGGTCACCCGCTCTCAGCGGTAGAGCTCGGCGCGCAGACGGGCGATGCGCCGACGCAGGGGCTGGCGCTCGACCTTGGCCAGGATCTCGCCGTAGAAGGAGCGCGACCGCGGGTTGCCCACCTGGGCCAGCAGGTGGCAGTTGAGCAGGGCCTCCTCAGCCCGCACGTAGGCGTGCAGCGCCCGCTCGGCCGCTCCGCCCCCTGCGGCCGCGGCATCCGCCTCGTGCAGGCGCCCGACCACCAGCCAGGCCCAGGCGTCATCCGGCTCGAGCCGGAAGACCTCGGCCAGCAGCGCGTCGCGCAGCACGAGCCGATCGTGACGGTGGGCCTCCAGGGCGGTCGCGAAACGCGCCCCGACGTCGAGCGGGTCGAGCGTCAGCAACTCATCCATGGCCTCGAAGTAGGTCTCGATCCAGCGCGGCTCCCCGCCGAGGCGGCGGAAGAGCAGCAGGGCGAAGTTGGCTGCCTGACGCGGCAGGTACACGTCGCGCGGGTTGGCGTCGCGCGCGCGGGCCATCGCGGCCCAGGCCCCGTCGACGGCGGCGAGCAGCGCGGGGTCGTCCAGGGGCGCGCCGTCGGCCAGCCGTTGCTTCACCACTGCGCGCTCGAACTCGAAACGCAGCCGCGGCGGCTCGGGATGCTGCGCGCCCGCCTCGGCCTCGCAGGAGACGAGCATCGAACGGGTGGCGTCGGTCGCCTCGACCCTCACGGCGTGCGCGATGGGCACCTCGCGTCCGCGCTCGGCGAACTCCTCCAGCATGTCCCGAGTGAGCGTCAGGAACGCGGCCCGCCCATGGGCTGAACCGGCCACGAGGAACAAGCCCAGGGCGACGAGCATGATCGCCCCGCCGGCCACCCGACCGGACACCGACCAGCCCCCCGCCCCCGACTGTTCCAGCGCGGCGAGGCTGGCCCGTTCGTCCGCGAAGCGCGGAGCGCCGGGCGAGGTGCGCCGCAACGCCGTCGCCAACAGCAGCAGGAAGACCGAGAACGCCACGGGGTTCTGTTCGATGCCGTCGACCTGCAACTCCACGAACAACACCGCGGCTCCGAGGGTCGCGCCCTGACGCAGCGGATCGGGTGACCGACGACGCGTGAGGCGCGCGGCGGACCAGGCCGTCAACAGCAGCGCCGCCCCCCCGGCCAGCCAGCCCCACTCGAGGGTGAGCGTGAGATACGCGTTGTGGGTCAGCCCCACGGCGTGCCGCTGGTGCAGCAGCCAGGGGCGCTCGGGGTCGTAGGCCCGCTCCGGGAACACGTACTTGTTCATGGCCGGGCCGATGCCCCGGGGCGACTCGGCGATGCCCTCCAGGGCGCGGCCCCAGAGGAAGGTGCGGTCGAACGTGTGCTCGGGTTGCATCGAGCGCACGCGACTACCCAGCGGGTTCGGCACGAACAACACCGCGAGCGCGAGCAGCGCCACACACGCCGGCGCGCGCCAGCCCCAGCGGCGCCAGAGGAAGACCGTGAGCACGATGCCGCCGGCCGCGACGGCGCCGCGGGAGCGCGTGGCCAGCACCACCCAACCGAGGGGAGCGAGCAGCAGCAGCACGAGCGGACGCCAGCGCCAGAAGCCGGCCAGCGCCAGCCCGCAGGCCACGACCAGCGTGCCGAAGGCGTTGGGATTGCCCACCGTGCCGCTCGGACGCCAGGCGGGATCGTCCGGCCCCTCAGCCAGCAGGAAGGAGCCCACCTGCCCCAGCAGGAAGGCCGCGAGGATCCAGGTGAGCCAGCGGCGCGCACTCTCGCTGGCGCCGTCCTGCGCTTCGTCACCCGCCCTGACGGACGGCATGAACGCCAGGCAGGCCAGGAAGAACGCGGCGTGGGCGCAGCCCGTCGTGGCCGCGCTCCAGAGCTGGTGCTGCGGGAAACCGGGGCGGTTCCAGGTCGCGAAGGCGAGCGACACGAGCGCCAGCGCCGTCGCGGCGAAGGGCAGGCCGGGTGACACGCGCCGTCGTCGCCACACCAGCCGGGCCGTCGCGCTCAACAGGATGGCGACGAAGGCGATGTGCGCTTGCCAGAGCACCGCCGTGGCATCGGGCGCCAGCGGGAACACCGCGAGCCAGAGCAAGAGGATGACACCGAACGGGTTCATCTGAGCACGCGCGCGAGCACCAACCCCCGGCGCCCTTCGGCAGCCACGCGATCGGGCGTCTCGTCACCGCGGGACTGCTCGGCGTCGGCGTCCCCCGGCGGCGGCTCGCGCACGAGGACCGCGAGCACCTGCAGCCGCCCGTCCAGCCACACGCTGCCCGAGGCCAGGCTGGCACCGCCGGGTTGCCCACCCGCGAGCAGTTCGTCGACGCTGTCGTCGTCGGGACTCGCGCCCGCCTCGCGCAGGATCATCCAGGCCACCTGCCGTGCGGGTGCAACGACGTGATCGGCCGCACCCCGATCGAGCAGTGCGCCCAGGGCCTCGGTGCCGAAGTCACTGCCCATGCCCCGCGGCAAGCTGGTCAGGCGCGGCGCCGGGGCGCTGACGAGCCCCAGCGGACCGATCAGCCCCTGCGATCCGGCCCGCAGCGCGAACTCCCGCAGCACCTCCAGGTTGGCAACCTGTTCGGCCTCTTCCAACTCGGCGTGCTTGCCGAAGAAGTCGGGCGCGAAGCGCGTGGAGTGGTAGGCGGTCCCGGGCGGGAAGGCGCCGACCGCCAGGAACGGCAACGGCACCACCAGCAGCCCCGAGCACAGGACCAACCGCGCGCCCGGGGAGAGCGAGGCGGCGCCGCGCAGCCAGAGCGGCAGCACGAACAGCAGCGCCCCGCCCCAGGTGAGCACGTGCCAGCGCTCGGGCCGCGGGAGCTCCTCGGTCAGCAGCACGTCACCCCGGGTGAGCCACACGAGCCCGACCCAGACCAGGCTGAGCAGGACGGCACCCAGGCGCTCGCCGCGCAACGGCCTGGCCGCGAGCAGCCGCACTCCGAGCACGATCACCAGGGGCGTGAGACTCACCAGGTAGCGCAACTTCGTGGCCGGCCACAGCACGGACACCGCCAACAACAACGCCGCCGCACCGAGCAAGGCCAGCAGGCGCCGGTCGCGATCGGCAAACGCGCGCAGCGCCAGCGGCAACGCGCCCGCCGCGACGACCCCCAGCAGCCCGGGCCACACCACCAACCCCGTCGTGAACACGTAGAGCAGGTTGGGCGGCAGGTAGGTCTTGAACGCGGCGACGACGTGTCCCGACGTGAGCGCGTCGAGGAAGCGCATCACCGGCGCGCCGCCCTCGATCGCGAACACCGGCTCGATTCCTGCGTGATACAGGAAATAGAGACCGTTGACCGAGTGCAGCGGATCGCCGAACACCGAGGCGTTGCGCCACCACCACGGCAGCTGGCACAACGCCGCCACGCCCAGCGCCCCGGCCGCCACGCCGAGCACCCGCCCGCGGCCGAAGCCGCCGGGCACACCGGGCGCCGCACCGCACCACAAGACCAGCAGCGGCAGCGGCAGCAGGACCAGGTTCTGGTGGTTGAGCAGCAGCAGCGCGCCGCAGACGGCACCGATCCGCAGGAGCGACGGGCGCGGAGCGGCGAGTGTCTCGACCAACAGCAGCACGCCGCAGGCCTGGGCGCCGTACAGCGCCCCGTCCGCCGAGTACTCGACCAGCAGGAACGACACACCGGCCAGCGCCGTGGCCAGCGCCGGCAATCCGTCGGGGGCGCCGTTGAGTCCCTCCACGAGCCGGTCGGTCACGCGCCAGACGAGCAGCAGCAGCAGCCAACCGAACAGCAACGAGCCCAGCTGCAGTCCGCCGAAGGAGCTGCCCGCGAGCCACGACAACGCGGCGCCCACCAGCGGCCACAGGGGCGGGTGTTGATCGGCCCGGTCCTGGGGACCCGGCGCGGCGTCGCCGCGTACCAGCGCCGTCCCGCGCTCGAAGCCCGCCGCGAAGCCCTCCCCCGCCGCGAGACTGCGGGCCACGCCCACGTCGAGCAGCACGTCACCACGGGGGCCCTGCCCCATGGTCGCGAGGGGCCGGGCCACGAACCCGAGCAGGATCAGCGCGATGCAGAAGCGGTAACGGCTCATGGCGGCGGGTCGTCCTCCTCGTTTCGGTCCGGAGCGGGTCGATCCGGGGCGGGTCGATCCGGAGCGGGTCGCGGTTGATCGAGCCCGCGTCGCAGCGGCCCCAGCATGCCGTCGATCTGTTCGTCGCTCAGCGTGCTGCGCGCGCGCAGGACGTCCACCGCCTCGCGCAGGTCGCGCTGGGCGTCCCACGGATCGCCGCTGCGCTCGTAGCTGCGCAGCCCCCGCTCGACCAGCAGGGTGGCCAGCAGTTCGGCGTCGCCGGCGTCGTCTTCGACAGCACGCAGCTGCTCGATGGCGAGCTCGGATGGCAGCAACCCGAAGTACTCCTCGACCACGGCGGAGAACCACGGGTCGCGATCCCGACGAATCACGAGCAAGCGCGCCAGGGCGCTGTGCAACTCGTCGCTGTCCCGGCGTAGCAGGCCTTCCTCGAGCAGTCGCAGTCCGCGCAGGATGAAGCGCCGGTGACGTTCCCGGTCGGGTGCACGGGACGCTTCGGTGATCACCAGCTGACGGGCCAGGAAGGTGCGCACCGAGTCGAGGTCCGGGTGCAGCGCGATCAGCGCTTCGGACAGGTCGGCTGCAGCCCGATCGCTCTGCCGCAGGTAGGCGAACCACAACGCCGACGACACGCAGGCCTTCACCGGACCGAGCGGCGCCAGCGCCGCGGCCAGCGGGTGGCTGCCGCCCTCGGACTCGATCGGTTCCGGCGGCAGCACCGCACTCGCGGCGGCGATCAGCAACACGCCGAGCAGGAGTCGTCCGTGGCCGGCCCTCACGGCAGGGCCTGCCGTCGGACGAGCGCCGTCCCCAGCACGCCCACGAGCAACAGCAGCGCAACACTGATCGACCAGACCAGGCCATCCTGGCGCGGCATGACCAGCGCCAGCAGCCCGGCCAGGCACGCCGTCTCGAAGCGGAACGCGCACGCCGCCGCGACGACCGTGATCAACCCCAGCAAGAGCCGTCGCACCGTGGCCATGGGCAGCCCCAGACTGCCGTAGCCCAGGGCCTCGGTCCCGACCACGAGGCGCGGCGACACGTCGGCCAGCACCAGTTCACGCCCCGGCCGCAGCGTGACGAACAGATCACCGCGGCTGGCGGCGAGCGCCGGCACGGGAACCGCCAATCGCCGCTGCTGTCGCACCTTGCGCACGACCGTCTGCTCCTGTCCGCCGCGACGCACGTCGAGCTCCAGCTCGCTCGTGCCGCCGTAGAGCATGACCGTCTCGACCACGAGATCGAAGGGGCCGCCGGTGCCTTCCGGCAGCCCGAAGCGCCAGCTCGTGATCCCGTCCGCCGACTCGATCATCTTGGTGCCCACGATCTCGTCCGGCATCGGCGCCTGGGCGGCGACGAAGCGCGCCGCCAGCTCGATCGAGAACAGCAGCACCGCGCCGCCGGCGATGGCGCCCACGCAGCGGCCCAGGGCCAGCGACCAGGAGGGCACCGCCCGGACCAGGACCAGTTGCTCGAAGCCCCCCCGGCGATCATCGGTCGGGACGCCGGCCGCCAGCGGCAGCACGAACACCGCCCCGGCCCCGGCGAGCAACCCGCTGAACAGCCGCGCGGCGAGTTCCGGTTCGGAGACCGGCAGGCTGACCACGGCGCCGCCGATCAACAGCCCCGTCCCGGCGGCCGCCAGCAGGTGCCGCCAGGTGACCAGGCGCAGATAGAAGGTCACCGCCGCGACGAGCAGGCCCACTCAGGCGCTCCGACCGCTGGGAGCGGCGTCCGCGCTACCCACCAGGTGCACCAGGGCGTCGCGCCCGGTCACGCCCGCGAGCAGTTCGTCCGCCGTGCCCACGCGCACGACGCGCCCCTCGCGCAACACGAGGATGTGTGTGGCCAGGCGCCGCAGATCCTCGATGCGGTGCGACGCCAGCAGCACCGCCGCGCCCCGGGCCAGCCGCTCGGTCAACTCGCTGGTGACGTCGTGCAACACGAGCGAATCGAGCGCGGAGAACGGCTCGTCCATGAGCAGCACCCGCGCGTCGTCCATGAGCGCCTGCGCGATCACCACCCGTCGCGCCTGCCCCAGCGAGAGTGAACCCAGCTGCCGGCGCACGAGAGGCTGCAGGCCCAGCAGTCTCAGCACCCGCTGGACGCGCGCCTCCACGTCGCGCACGTCGCCCAGGGCGGCCAGTTCGCGCAGGGCGGCCCAGACCGTCAGGTGCCGCGGCCAGCGCAGGGTCTCCGGCACGTAGGCCACCACCCGGCGGGCGGCCCGCGTGCCGACCGGGTGCCCCGCCACCGCGACGTCACCGGTGAGCGGCGTCGTGAGCCCCGCGAGGATGCGCAGCAGCGTCGACTTGCCCGAACCGTTGGGGCCGATCAGACCCCAGCACTCGCCGGGTTCGACCGCGAGGTCCACTCCGCTGAGCGACGGGTGACGCCTGCCCGGGAAGCGCCGGTAGGCGTGCGTCACGTTCCAGGCTTCCACGAGCGCCATGGGCGGAGTCTAACGCGGGCGAGCCCCGCGGCTCGTGTACTCTGCGACGATGTGGCGACTGCGAACCGCCAAGGGCCAGTCGATCCCGATTCGTCGGCTGCCCGCGTCGCTGGGCTCGGACCGGGCGGCGGACGTGGTCATCCCCCACCCGTCGGTGGCGGGGCGACACGCCCGCCTGGCCGCGGGACCGGACGCGACCCTGCTGATCGAGGCCGAGGACGGCGCCGTGGTGGGGCTCGGCACGCGGCGCATCAGCAACGGCCGACTGAAACACGACGACGTGCTCGTGTTGGGCCGGGTGCGCTTGACGGTCGAGGCACCCCAGGCTGCTGTCGACCCGGTCCCGGCTGACCTCGAGCCCGGCCCGCAACGGCCCCCGCCGGCTCACGGCCCGCGCCCGCGCGCCGCACGCCGCAGCGGGCGGCCGGCGCAGGCGACCACGACCGCCCGCCGACGGCCGGCGCCGGCCCCGCGTCCCGCCGCGGGCCTGTTCTCCACCGACCTCTCGCAGCTCCCGTGGACCCGCCGCCTGGCGCTGATCGCCGCGCTGGCGCTCGTGGCCGGCGGCCTCGCGTGGGGCATCGCCTGGATCGTGGGCGCCAGCGGCTGAGGCCCGGACACGCCTGTCCGGAGCGTCAAGCGACACACGGGCGTGGTTGTGGTCCACTGGGGTCCTGGCCAGATCCCCGGGTCGTCCCGTCCACGGAGCGCGACCCTCACGGAGACGATCGCCATGAGAATCACCCTCGGTCTCATCCTCGCCGCGCTGCTGTTGCCCGCCGAGGACGCGGGCAAGCTGTACTACGAGTGGAAGGGCGCCGCCGACGACGACCTCTACGGCGAGGTCGTGAGCAACGCCCGGGACGTGGACAACGACAGCTTCAGCGACGTGATCGTGGGGCAGCCCGGCGCCGACGAACAACGGGGGCGCGCCACCGTGTACGAAGGCCAGGAGGGCGAGGTCGTGCACACTTTCGAGGGCGAGGCGGCCGGCGACCGCTACGGCTTCTCGGTGAGTGACGCCGGCGACGTGAACGGCGACGCGTACGACGACCTGATCGTCGGGGCGCCGGGCGCCAACGGCGGCGCCGGTGCCGCCTACGTGATCTCGGGCAAGGACGGCGAGCCGCTCTACACCTACGCGGGCGAGAACCCCGGCGACGAGTTCGGTTTCTCGGTCAGCGCCGCCGGCGACGCCAACGGCGACAGCTACGACGACGTGGTCGTCGGCGCGCCGGGCTACGACACCAAGAAGGCCGACGACGCCGGACACATCGTGGTCTACTCGGGCAAGGACGGCGAAGTGCTGTTCGAGGCCGACGGCGACCGGGCCGGCGACAAGTTCGGTTTCTCCGTCGCCAACGCCGGGGACACGAACAGCGACAGTTTCGACGAAGTCGTCGTCGGCGCTCCGTTCGCCGGCAAGAAGCGCAAGGCCGTCACCGGCGGCGCGTACGTCTTCCACGTCAAGAAGCGCAAGCTGGCCTACAAGTTCTACGGCGAGGACGACGGCGACCACTTCGGCTGGGCCGTGCACGGCGCGGGCGACGCCAACGCCGACGGCGCCGACGACGTGATCGTCGGCACCCGCGTGAAGCCCGGTTACGCGCGGCTGTACTCCGGCCGCAAGGGCAAGGAGCTGCACACCTTCGAAGGCAGCGACAGCGACACGTTCTTCGGTGCGTCGGTCGGCGGCTTCATCGACTTCGACGCCGACGGCTTCAGCGAGGTGGTCATCGGTGGTCCGATCGACCGCACGGCCCGGGGCAAGACGGACCTGCCCGCCGCGCTGGTCCAGGTCTTCAGCGGCAAGACGCACGGCGTCCTGCTGACCCTGAACGGCGAGTCGGGCGACGACAACTTCGGCTCCACGGTGAGCGGCGCCGGCGACGTGAACAGCGACGGTTTCGGCGACCTGGTGCTGGGCGACGACTACCACGGCTCGCGCCCCGGGCGCGTGCGCGTGCACCTGGGCAAGGCCGAGTAGGCTCAGTCCGCCTCGGCGCGCGACGCATCCCCGGCGAGCTGTTGCCACAGGGCCTCGAGCCGATCGGCCGATGCGTCCCATGACCAGCGCGCGCCCAGCTCGCGCCCCCGCGCCAGCCGGCGCTGTTGTTCGTCTCCGGGTGTGATCGACGCGAGCAGCGCCCGGGCCAGCGCGGGTGCGTCGTCCGACGCGGCGAACCAGGCCGCCTCACCGCAGGTCTCGCGCAGGGCGCCCGCGTCCACCGCGGCCACGGGTACGCCGAGCATCTGGGCGTCCACCACCGGGATCGCGAAACCCTCGACGCGCGAGGCGAGCACCAGGCCGTCGGCTGCGCTGAGCACGGCAGCCAGCACGTCGTCCGTGACGACGCCGAGCAGGCGCACGTGGTGTTCCAAGCCCAGTTCGTGGGCGCGGCGCAGCAGGGCCCGGGCGGCCCCCGGGTCGCTGCGGCCCGCGAAGGCCAGACCCACGTCGCCCCCGCCGGGCAAGCCGTGCAGCACGGCCAGTGCCGACAGCAGCAGCTCGGGGCGCTTGTGCGTCGACAGCGGTCCCAGCGCCACGACGTAACGGCGGTTGAGATCCATCGCGCGGCGCAGGCTCGCCAGTTGCCCCGGATCGTCCACCCGTGACAGACCCGGCGTCCCCGCGTTGGGGACGACCGACACGTGCTCCCGGGCGAACAACCCGCGCGCGGCCAGGCCGTCCGCCGTGCTGCGCGACACGGTGACGATGCGTGCCGCCCGACGGAGGTTGGGTTGCAGCCGGTGGCGCGCCCACAGCGCCCGCCAGCCGGAGACGTCCTGCACCGCGTCCAGGAAGCGCAGGTCGTGCAGGGTGAGCACGGTGGGCACCCTTGCCACCGCGGCCAGCGGCAACGCGCCGGCCTGGAACAACACGCCGCCCAGCCGGCGGACGATCCGACCCAGGCGGCGACCGGCGAGGCCTCGACTCAGCGGGGTTGTTGTTCCTCCGAACGGAACAGACTCGAGGCCCGGCAAGGGGTCGACTCCCGGCCGCACGAGGTGCACGACCTCGACACGCCCGCGGGCGCGGTGGGCAGCGCCCAGACCCGCGAGCCGGGTGGCGGCGCCCGACGGCCCGCCGTCCAGCATGGTCGCATCCACCACGACTCTCACGACGGGGACTCCCGCCCACGCACATCTGTCCGCGGCGACGACTGCCCCCACTCGGCATACACGTCCAAGAGGTCCCGCAGGGCCCGCGCACCGTCCCGCTCGCCGGGGCGACGAACGGGCGCTTGCTCCCACGCACTCAGCAGCGACTCGGCCAGCGCCGCCGGTTCACCCAGATCGAACGTGCTCACCAGAGCATCCCCCCGGGACGCCTCGTCCACCGCACCCTGCAGGCTGGAGACCACGGGGGTCCCGCAGGCCAGGGCCTCGGCCACGGGCAACCCGAAGCCCTCGTGGGCCGCGGCGTGCACCAGGCAGCGCGCGTGTTGCACGAGCGGCACGAGCAGTTCGTCCGGAACGAAGCCCAGCAGGTGCACCCGCCCGGCGAGATCCGCCTGCGCCGCGCGCTGCGTCAGGGACGCCGCGGCATCACCCGGCGGCCCGGCGATCAGCAGCCGCCGGTCACGCAGCCCCGGTGACGCCAGGGCCGACAACACCCGGTCCAGATTCTTCTTCCTGCGCAGCCGCCCGACCGCGAGCAGGTAGTCCCCGTCCGGCAATCCGCAGCGTTCCAGCACGGCGGCGCGGGACGGGCCCTCGGCGTCGCGCGGCCCGAAGCGCGGGTCGACGGCGTTGCGCACCACGCGCGCCCGGTCGGCGGCCCGCGGGTGACGGGCGACCAGCTCGCTGCGCGTGCGCTCCGACACGCACAGCAGGCGCCAGGCCGCCTGCGCCGCGTGGCGCACACGGGCCGCGTGACGCCAATGACGCCACCCATCGTGACGCAGGCTCGAGAGCTCGTGGATCGTGGCCAGCACGTCGCACGGCGCGCGCCACGGCACGGCCGCCACGGGCGAGTGGAACAGATCGACGCGCTGCCGCGCCAGTTCGGGCGGCACGACCGTCTCCCGCCAGAGGGCCGTGCGCCGTGCGTCGCCGCCGCCCTCCACCACGCGCACCCGGCGCCCGCGCCAGGCGTCGGGCACACGCCCCGGCGTGAGCAGCACGAAGTCGTGATCGACGTCCGCGTCCAGCAGCGCGTCGACCAGCGTGGCCTGGGCGCGCTCCACGCCCGTGGGCCACGGGCGCCCCTGGATGCTCACGTCGATGGCGATGCGCATCGGAGCCCCTGCGTCAATAGTCGCCCGGCCCGAGGGGGCCGTCCTCCACCGAGGACGCCTCCAGGGACACGGCGTCGTAGCCCATGGGTCCGTCGGGCTCGGACGTGTCGGCGCCCAGCCGCACCGGGCTGCTCCAGGCCAGCTCGCCGCCGGCGAGCTGCACCCGCGCGTACACGTAGGAGTCACCCGTGGCGGGGATCTCCAGGGTGAACTCCTCCCGGGCGGTGGTGGCGCCGATCTCGCGCCGCTCCGTCTCCACGCCGTCGACGACGAGCTGGATCGACTCCACCACTCGACCGAACCCGTCCACCTCGACCACGAAGGGCGCGCGCCGCCCGCCCTGGACACGCTGCGCCGTGCCCATGGGCACGCCGTCCCAGCTCGTCCACAACGACATGCGCACGGTCGAACCGAACGTGCGGCGCGCCCACAGCGACTCGAACACGCCGGGTCGCGTGAGCTCGACGACCCACGCACCCGCGAACGCGCCGTACGTGGACTGGTGGTCGCTGGCGGCGATCAGCCCGAAGTGCAGTCCGTGGTCGAGGTTGGGACGCACGTACAGCCGCGGCGGGAGCCCCTCGATGGCGCGCGGCGCCCCCGACGCTTCGGACGAACCACGGTAGCCCTGGAAGACCTCCACCAGGCGGTCGACGCGGGGGTCGAAGCCGCGCCAGTCCATCACCGCCTGGCTGCCCGCCGTCATGCCCGCCGGCGTGTGCGGGATGGTGAGCACGTCGCCCTCCTCGCGCAGCATGCGGAACAGGATGTCCGACTCGGGCGCCACCGCATCGTCGCGCGCTTCGACGAACGCGCTGGGGTAGGCGATGATCGGCAGCTCGCCGCTGCCCGACACGACGTTGCGGTGACCGGCGGCGGCTTCGGCCCGCTCGTAGGCGCGCAGGTTCACCATGCGCTCGGGCGCGTGGTAGGCGTCGACGTAGGCCCGGGAACGCCACCAGTCGTAACCCGTCATGTGTTCGAAGTGATCGGTGACGGCCAGGAACTGCAGGCCGCCCACGTCGAAGGCGTAACGGAAGGCGTCCGTGAGCGGGCCGTCCCAGTTGCTCGAGCAGCGCGAGATGTCGGTGTGTCGGTGCAGGTCGCCCAGGGCGAGGCGCACACGGCGCCCGTCGGGCAGGCTGCGTGCGGGCATGACGGCCGGGTCGCCCGCCGCGGGTGCGCTCGGGCCGGGTACGGCGGGCAGCGGCCGGGCCTCACCCAACGGCAGCGGGGGCACGGGCTGCGCCTTGCGCTGCAACCCGGGGACGACCACGGTGGAGCGGTCGGTGGCTGGGGCCCACCAGGCCGGCATCAACGCCCGCTGCCGCGCGCGCGGACTCATGTCGGGCGTCACCCGGACCTGCTGGCGCGTCTCGACCTCGCGACCGTCACCCACCGTCGCGAAGCCCACGCCCCCGCCGCGCAGTCGGGTCACGGCGATCGGGCCGTCGTTGCGACCTTCGCTGCCGAGCACGACCTGCTTGTGCTTGCCGTCCAGCTCCCACGCGTCGCCGTCGAAGCGCGTGCGGAACGTATGCCAGATCGACGTGCGGTAGCCCTTGCCGCCGGAGGTCGCGTTGGCGCGCTCGAGGAACGCGGGATCCTCCGGGTCGTCCCATGCCGGGGGCAGCGGCATGCCGCGGAACAGCAGCACCAGGCTGCCCGTGCTCTCGACCACGATCTCGGGGCGCTCGGCGTTGCCCTGCAGCGCCAGGCTCATGCCCTCCATGGGCGAGACGGCGAGCGGCGCCACCAGACCGTCCTGCACCGCCACGACCTCGATCTGGCGTTCGCTGTGCAGCGCCACCTCGAGCTTGTTGTACGAGCCCTCGCGGCCCCAGTTCTCCGGCGCCACGTCATAGGCGATGTACAGCCGGGAACCGTGACTGCTGACCGAGGCGTGCCCTTCGAAGCGCGGAGAATCGGTGACGCGATGGCGCGCGACGACGTCGAGCCCACCGTCGGCGCCCAGGCCGAGGCGCGCCAGGTACACGTCGTAGTCGCCGTCGACCGCGGCATCCCAGACCAGGGCGAAGGCCCCCGGCCCGGTGGCCGTGCACGCGGGTTCCCAGACCGATGCGGGCTCGGCGCTCACCACGACGGGCGCCCCCCAGCCCCTGCCCCTGCCGGCGTGCGCCATGGCCATCAGCCGCATGGTCGTCCCGTCGATCTCGACCCAGGTCAGCAGCAGGGCGCCGCTCTCGTCGGCACACAGCACCGGGTGCACCAGGTTGGCGCCCGGGACCTCGGCGATCGTCGCGGCGTTGCCCGCGTTGCCGAGTTCGCCCGGCGTGCCCGTGGACGGCACCACGACTTCGCGCAGGACCCAGCCGGTGGGTCCCTGCTCGGACCACACGCAACGCAGCGCATCGTCCCGGTCGGCAGCGAGCGCGGTGCCCAGCACCCGTGTCTCGGAGCGGTGGACGACCTCCCACGGTCCCTCGACATCGGTCAGCGACGCGAGCTCGATCCGGTCAGCGCGGCCGTCCCAGGACTGGTAGGCCATCCACGTGCTGCGATCGGCGCGCGCAGCGACGGACGGATGGTCCTGGGCGCTGTGATGGGCCGGCGCACCGCGGATGCTGCCACCGTCGTCGCCGCAGCCCGGAAGCGTGGCCCACAGCGCGAGGCCCACGATCAGCGGGCGCAGCAGGAGGACAGACAGTTGGGCGGAGGACATGCGTGCTTGGGCGGAGGACATGCGGCTTCCAGCCTATCAACGGGGGCTTGCCAGGGTCGGGGGGGGCTTGCCCAGGGTCGGACGTGTCAACGGCGCCGGCACACCGCGTGATAGACGTGGACCAGCCGGCGCGCCGTCCCGTCCCAGGTCAGCCCCGCGACGCGCTCGGCGGCGGCGAGGCCCAGTTCGGCCCGGCGCCACTCGTCGTGAAGCAGCGCCGCCAGCCCGTCCCGCAGGGTCGCGACCTCGGTCGGGTCCACGGCCAGCACCGCGTCGCCCCCCAGGTCGGCCATGGGCGTCCCCACCGACGTCAGCACGGCACGTCCACAGCGCATGGCTTCGAGCACCGGCAACCCGAAGCCCTCCGCCAGCGACGGGTAGGCCACGACGTCGGCCGTGCGCAGCAGCACGGCCAGGTCGTCGTCGTCCACCGCGCCGACCGTGCCGACGCGCCCCACGAGAGCCGGCGCCGTCAGACGCGCCTCGAGTTCCGGGCAGCCCCAACCGCTCCCGCCCGCGAGCAACATGAGTTGCCGGCGGCCGGACGGCTCGGGCAGCGCCAGGAACGCCTCGAGCAGCGCCAGCTGGTTCTTGCGCGGCTCCCGCGTGCCGGGGACGAGCAGCACCAGATCCTCCGGTCGCCACGTCAGACCGGCGCGCTCGGCCAGGCGCGTTGCGCGCTCGACGTCGTCCGCCCGGGCCTCGCCCGCGATGTGGTCGCCGCCGTGACCGATGACGTGGACGCGTGCGGGGTCGGCAAAGCCCCGCGCCAGGACCTCGTCCGCCACCCGCACCGAGGGCACGATGACCGCCGCGGCGGCCCGCGCCCGGCGTCGCAACCGGGGCGCGGTGCGCGCGGCGAAGCGGGCCCCGTGCCAGGCGCTGCTCTGCAGGAAGCACAGGTCGTGGATCGTGAGCACCTCGGTGGCGTGCCGGACGGGTGCGAACACGAGGTCGATGTGGTGGAAGACGTCGAGCTCGCCGAGCACGTCTTCGACTCCGAAGCCGAAGCGGCGCATGAGCTGCTGGGCGCGCCCCGGCAGACGCCGTGTGGTCACGCCGTCGGGGACGGGCTCACTCGGCCTGCGCCAGGCCGCACCGTAGCCGTGCACCTCGAGCCCGGGGCGACGGCGCAGGGCCGCCAGCGTCTCCCGCGCGACGCGGGCGAAGCCGGTGCGCCCGTAGAGCGCCGGACGCACGTCGAGGCCCAGCCGCAGTTGCGGCGCCGGCTCGGCCGCCGCTCCCCCGGTCGCGACGACCGGCCCCGGGTCAGGGGCTGGTCCGCGCCGGTCGGTCTCGGCCGCTCGTGGCAAGTCCTGTCCGGGGGCACTCATGCCGGCGGCGCTCCTTCATCGGTTCCCAATTCCAGCGGCAACACGCCCGCCGCGGCAACCCCCAACGCGCCGATCACCAGCCCCAGGACGAGTCGCTCCGCCGACCCCTCCCAGCGGGGCAGGAGCAGCGCGAGCGACACGCAAGCCAGCGTGGCGCAGGCGGCCGCCCGGGCCAGGGCCAGCGGTCGGAAGTGCAGCCCCGTGAGTCGCCACGCAGCCAGGGCGGCGGCCGCCACGACGAAGCCCTCCGTGGCCACCGTGGCCCAGGCCGCGCCCTCGATACCGATGGCGGGCACCAGCGTCAGGTTGAGCACGACGTTCAGCACGGCGCCTCCGATGGAGATGGTCATCATCACCCGCTGCCGATCGGCGGCGAGCAGGGCCAGGACGTGCGGGTAGGCCGCGAACACGAACACGATCGCCAGGGAGAGGATCGCCAGGCAGCGGGCGCCGGCCACGTACTCGGGGGGATAGACGGCGTCCATGACCGCACCCGCCACCCACGGCACGGTCGCGGAGAACAACAGGCCCAGCGAGACCAGCACGACGGTGCTGCGCTGGAAGAACGGGTCCAGGACCGACGCGCCTCGGGCCCACAAGCGCGAGAACACCGGGAAGATCACCTGGCTGAAGAGCACCGGCACCATGAGCGCGAAGGCCATCAGACGATAGGCCGCGCTGTAGTGCGCCACGCCGACCTCGCCCACCAGCGGGCGCAGCATGATCGTGTCGATGTAGAAGTAGACGGCGGCCATGGTCATCGACACGCCCGCGGGCCACGCGGCGCGCCACAGGCGTCGTCGCTCGTCGGCATCGGCGTCGAAGCGGATGTGGACGCGCTGGCGGGCCCACACGTAGGCCAGCACGCCGTTGACCACCGGGCCGGCACCGAACGCGATCAGGTAGGGCGCGGGCCGGGTGACGTCCGCGGCGACCAACACCCCGGTGGCCGCGAGCCACACCACCTGGCCCGCCACACCCGCCAGCACGGAACGCGCGAAGGCCATGTCCACAGCGAAGATCGCCGCGGCGCCGGCCGGTGCGTGGAACAGCAGGTGCAGCGCCGCGATGACCAGCAACCCGGTTCGCGATCCGGCGCCTTCGAACGCGAACGCGACGGCCACCAGCACCACGAAGCCCACGGCGGCGAAGCGCGCCTTGAGCCGGATCAGCATGCCGATCAAGCGCCCAGCCGCCGCGCGATCGCGGCTCGCCTCGCGCACCACGATCGTGCCGGCCCCGAAGTCGAGCACGTTGTTCAGCAACTGGTAGAGGGTCAGGTAGAAGGCGAACACGCCGAAGTCGGCCTCGCCCAGCTGCCGCGGCAACAGCAGCGCCGTGATCACGAAGGCCAGCGCCGACGTCACCAGGCGGCCCGAGAGCTGTCCGGCGGCGTTGCGCCCGACTCGTCGCGACAGGCTCATCGCCGCTCGCCCCGCGCGCTACGATGGGCGCGACGGGCCCGGGGCCGACGCCGCGGGCCGAGAGCCTCGCCCCTCGCCGCGCCGCCGCGGACGGCGGGCCGCGCGCGCCGGAGCCGACCCTGACCCTCGCCATCCTGCTCGCCGCCGGGCGCGGTCGCCGCATGGGCGCACCCAAGGCCCACCTCGAACTCGCCGGACGCAGCGCGCTCGCCCGCTGCCTCGACGCACTCGCCGGTGCCGGCGTGGACCGCGTGCGTCTGGTGCTGCACCCGGACGACACGCGCGCCGCCGAGGTCGCCGCCCGGGCCGACGTGGCCGTGACCCTCGTGCCTCAGGCGCACCCCGAACGGGGGCAGACCTCCTCGCTCAAACTCGCTCTCGCCGACGACACGGGTGCGCACCGGGCACTGCTGCTGCACACCGTCGACCATCCGCTGGTCAGCGCGGACGACGTGCGCACGCTGCTGGCGGCCTTCGATGCCCGCGCACCGGGCACGGCCCTGGTGGTCCCCAGCGTCTCGGGCCGACGCGGTCACCCGCTCGTGTTCGCCCCGGAGGTCGCCGACGAGTTCCGGGGACTGGGCGACGACGAACCGGCCCACCGGATCGTGCGGCGCAACGACGCGCGCATCGTGCACGTGGTCATGGAACGCCCCTGGCTCGTGCGCGACCTCGACACGCCGCAAGACCTCAGGGCCGCCCGGGCGGCCCTGGCCGGTGACGAGTTCCCGGCGACCGACGGCACTCCCGACGACCCCGCACGCGACGACACGGCACCCGACGACGGCGATCAGCCGACGAGCAGGACCTGAACGCGGTTCTTGATCTCGTCCCGGACGGCGCGGAAGGCCTTCTTCACCTCGGCGTCGTTCCCCGCGGCCGCAGCCGGATCGGTGAGCGGCCAGTGGATCTGGGTCACCTTGCGCTTCTTGAGCTTCGGCAGCGGGTCGGCGTCCGAACTCAGGGTGATCACCGTGTCGATCTTGGTGACCGGGATCTTGTCGAAGTTCTTGGGGGCCTGGTCGGAGATGTCGATGCCGATCTCCTCCATCACGGCCACGGCGAAGGGATTGAGAATCCGCGGTTCGGCCCCCGCGCTGTAGACGTTGACCGACGGACCTGCCAGGGCGCGGGCGAAACCCTCGGCCATCTGGCTGCGGGCGTCGTTTCCCTTGCACACGAACAGGAAATTGCGGGGTTTGGCCATGTTGACTCCTGCGGACCCGGTGGCTCTGGCAGACCCTCACCGAGGGGTACCCCGAGGTCACGGATGCCACAGGGCCCTAGAACACAGCATTCTAGGAAAACGGCATTCTCGGCGCCACCGAGCCGACGAGAGAGGCGCCGAGGAAGCGGGGCCCCCGCCCCGTGATCCGCGACCTGCCGGCCCTGCCTAGCCCCCTCGATCACCCCCGGCGCGGCCGCGCATCGCGACCCGGCCCGGCTCAGTCACCTCCGCCGAACAGGCCGGAGAACCAATCGAAGAAGTTGCCCACGGGCTTGGTGACTGCCTTCACGGCGATCACGCGCACGCTGGGTGCGGCCAGGGGGCCTTCCACCTGGACCCGGATGAGCTGCTTCTGGATGTACTTGAGCAGGTCGCCGATGGGCCCGAAGGGGACGTCGATGGGCACGATCTCGATGTCGAGTTCGATGCCGTCCGGACGGAACGAGACCTTGCCCTTGTTGCTCACGAGCGGCAGGAATGACGACTCCAGGCGCGCCATCTCGACGTGCATGCGATGCCGCGCGACGCGGTAGCGGCAGGTCAGGCGCTGGCGTTCGGTGGGCTGCACCTGGCCGGGTCGCAAGGCGACGGCCAGGGCGTCGAACAGGCCCAGGCGCCAGAGGTTTGCCGCCCGCACCGCGAACTGCCCGCTGCCCTCGTTGCGCGCGATGTCTCCGAAGCGCCCGCGGAGTTGGAGATCGCCCTGCAGCCAGCCGCCGATGTCCGTCGCGAAGCGGGCCGACGACTCCATGCCCTCCATCTCGTCCAGACGACTCAGGTCCACGTCGGCGCACGCCGCGCGGAAGTCGTAGTCCAGGTCGATCAGGTCGAAGCTGCCGACCAGCGACACGACACCCGACAGCAACCGCCCGCTGGCTTCCTCCACCTCCAGCACGCCGTCCCCGATCGAGAAGCGCGCCACCGTGTCCTCCACCAACAGACGCGCCTCGCCGATGCGCATGCGCTCGGCGTGCAGACCGCCGCGACCGATCACCAGCGGGTGCAACTCGCCCGGGCGTTCCTCGTACGCCAGACGCAGGTCGACGGTGCCCCCGTCCTCCACCTCGAGCCAGGCGACGTCCATGCCCTCCGGCAGCAGATCCAGGAACTCGCGCCGGAACTCGGCATCACGCAGGTCGCCGGTGGCCGTGAAGCCGTTCTCCCCGTACTCGAGGGTGCCCGTCATCGTGCCGCCCGCCACGCGCACGTGGACCTGCTCCACGATCCAGCGTCCATCGACGTAACGGAACGGGACGTCGGCGTCCTCCAGCGGAAAGGGCGTGCCGCTCAGTCGCAGCGTGGCCTGCTCCAGCCGCCCCATGGCGTGCACCAGTTGGCCGTCCTCGAGCGAGAGGTCGATGTCGAGCATCCCGGACGGGCCCAGGTCGTGGCCAAACTCCTCCAGCGCAGGCGAGATCATGGCCAGCGTGGTGGGCAGCACCGGCAGGTCGCGCAGCGTCACCTCGCGCAGGCCCCCGTCGTCGGCGAGGTCGAGCATCGCCAGCCCGCCGGAACCCAACCCGAGCTCGATCCGGATCGGACCGACGTCCGGACACAGCACCCACAACGTGCAGTCCGACAAGACCTGCAGGGGCAGGCCCGGATGGCGGATCGCGATCTCGACGTCGCGCATCTCGCAGGAGGGACGGTGACCACCGCCCGCGGGGCCGCCACCCACCGACGCGACCAGTTCGGTGATGGCGCGCAGCAGGCCGGACATCGGTGCACCGTCGTCGCGCGACAACACGACACGCACGCCGCGACCGCGCACCGAGCGGGGCACGAGCTGCCAACCCGCTCCGTCCTGCGCCAGGCCGAACTCGACGTCGAGCTCCTCGACGTAGGCCACGGGCTCACGGGTCTCGGGGTGTCGCAGGGTGATCCCGGTCACGCGGGCGAGATCCGGCAACTCGAGCCCCGCCTCGTCGAAGGACAGCAGGCGGTTGGCTTCGAGCTGTTCGAGTTCGGCGCGCAGCAGGTCCGACGCGAGCAGGTCCGCGGCGATCCAGACCAGCACGAGACCCAGGGTGCAGCTGGCGCTGAGGTAGGCGAGCATGCGCAGGATCACCGCAGCTCCCCCGCCCAGGCGTGTCGCGACTCGGCCGCGAACAGCACGTGTTCCGCGCTCACCACGGCATCCAGGTCCAAGGCCAGGTGCGCAAGCGATGAAACAGGTAGTGCAGGCGCTGCTCCTCGGAAGGCACGAGTTGCCGCTGGCCGAGATCGACGTGGCCGGGCAGGTAGTACCCGTCGCGCATGCCGAACGAGGGGTCGCCCACCATCTCGGCCGCGGGCTCCAGGGGGTCGCCGGGGGGGATGCGCACGAAGCGCGCCTGTCCGACGATCGGCATCTCGCCGCTCGCGCCGCCCCAGCGGAACAGGACGGCCACGGGCAACGGCCGTCCGAGCGTATCCGGCATGTCGAAGAACAGGTCGAAGGCGCGGCGCCCGAATCCCGGTGCCACCAGGTCCTCGCGCTGCCGCTCCTTGCCCGCCCAGGCCTCCGCCAGCGCCAGGCTGGACACGCGCACCGCAGGGGGCTCGTCGTCGCCGCCGGGCGCCAGCCCGTGCAGGTCGACCACGAGGCGGTCGCGCTCGAGCACGACGTCGCGCGAACTCACCGCAACCAGCTCGAGCTGCAGGTGCACCGTGCGCAGCTCGTCGCCTTCCACCTCGTTCACGTAGACACCCTGGCAGCGGACCTCCAGGGCCACGCGCCGGGCCTGTTCGCGATGGCTCCCGATCGCACGTCGCAGCGGCTGCCCGCAGGGGCTGTAATAGCCGCGCTCGGCCGGTGACGAACAGCCGCCGAGCCCGGCGGCCGCGAGACAGGTCAGCGCCAGCCGCACGGGCCACTGGCTTCGAAGCAGAAGGCGTAGGACCATCGGGCGACAGCGCTCCCGGGGGCATGATGTCCAAGATACCAAGAGATCTGGTCGTGGTTGCGCAGCGACCCCAGTCCGAGGCGTGTGCCCTGCTGGTGGCCGCCTGTCGTGGGCGCGGGCTGCACACGCACGCCTGCCGCGCACACGCCGTGCCGCCGCGCGGCGGCCAGGACGCCCCGACATTGGCCTTGTGCCGGTTGCCGTCGGGGACTCCCGGCAGCACGCTGTCGATGCTCGCGGGACGCGAGCACGAGGGACAGGCGTTCATCAACCGGCCGACGGCGCTGCGCCGGGAGCACGACAAGTGGGAGGCGCTCGCTCAGCACCGGGCGCACGGCGAGCCCGAGCCACCCACCGTCAGTGAGACGCGAGACGCACGCGCCGATCTCGACGCTCTCTCCGGTGAGCGCTTCGTGGTCAAGCCGCTCACCGGCGCCGCCGGCCGGGGCGTGACCATGGGACTCTCGCGGGAGCACGCCATCCGCTGCGCCGAGGCCTTCGCCGAGGCCTCCGGACCGGCGCTCGTGCAACCGCGGCTGGGGGACGGGGCCGACCGGCGCCTGTTCATCGTCGCGGGTGAGGTCGTCGCGGCGATGGAGCGGCGTCCGACGACCGAGGGCGCAAGGGCCAGCCTGGCCTACGGCGGCACGGCCCGGCCATGGAATCCGTCGCCGCACCAGATCGCCCTGGCCCTGCGTTCGACCGAGTTGCTGGGCCTCGACATCGCCGGCGTCGACCTGTTGAGCGAAACCGGCACGGATCTCGTGCTGGAAGTCAACGCGTGCCCGGGCCTCAAGGGAATCCAGGCAGCCACGGGCCTGGACGTGGCCGATCGCATCGCCCGGCTCGCCGTGGATCGACTGCAGGCCCTCGCCCGGCAACCCTCGAACGACTGACGAAGTCGTTCCTGTCGACTTCGCGCGTTGATCGATTCCCAGCGACCCGTCATGCTGTTCGCATGGGATCGAAGGCCATCGTCAGCGATATCCATGGCAATCTCCCTGCCCTGGAAGCCGTGCTGGACGACGCTCGCGCCAACGGCGTCAGCGACGTCTGGTGCCTGGGCGACGTGGTCGGCTACGGCGCCCAGCCGATCGAGTGCCTCGAGCGACTGCTCGATGCCGAGGCGGTGATCATCATGGGCAACCACGAGCAGGCCGTGCTGGACGAACCCTACGGCTTCAATCCGCTCGCGGCCGCCGCCATCCGCTGGACCCGTGCCCGCCTCGAGGCCAACGGCAACCACCTCAACGTGTTGCGCGAGCTGCCCCGGCGTCACGACGACGACAGCGCGATCCTGGTGCACGGCTCACCCAACCACCCGGTCGAGGAGTACCTCTTCCGCGAGGAGACGCTGGACCACCTGCCGCGCAACCGCGACTTCAGCCCCAAGCTCGCCCAGTGCTTCCGCAAGGTCGATCGGCCCTGCTTCATCGGGCACACGCACGTCCCCGGCGCGATCAACCTCGACATGACCTGGACCGCCCCCGAGGACGTGAACGGTGACTACGACACCGAGTCGAACCCCGACGGTCGCTGCATCGTCAACGTCGGTTCGGTGGGACAGCCGCGCGACGGCGACACGCGCGCGTCGTACGCGCTGTTCGACGGTCGGACGGTGCACTGGCGCCGCGTGCGCTACGACGTCGAGGCGGCCGCCCAGAGCATCTTCGAGACGCCGGAGTTGCCCGACCCGCTGGGCCAGCGCCTGATCGAGGGCTGGTGAGCGACTCGTCGCCGTGCGGCCCCCGCTTGCCGCGCGCACCCACCCGGTGAACCGCCGGGTCAGTCCCGGAGTCGCAGCGAGAACACCGGGGAGCGCGTCCGGCCGCTGACCAACGCCGCCCCGAAGTGACGGGCGCGCGCCATCGGCTCGACGACGTCGGTCGGCACGACGTCGATCACGCCGGCGCGATGGGCGCGTGACAACGCGACCAGCACCGGGTCGTCCCCGTCGTGCTGCGGGCCCACGAGCACGCGCCAGCCCGAGAGCAGACCGACGTCGCGGGCGGTCATGGCCTCCACCGCATCGAGACGCCAGACGTCGTCGGCCAGCACCAGCCCGCCGCACAGCAAGGGCAGGAAGGACCACGCGGCGCACTCTCCGTCGAGCGGCTCGCCCAGCACGTTGGTGGCGAGGCTCCGTCGACGACGTCCGCCCGGGCCGATCACGCGCAGCGCCTCGGCATCCACCCGTCCGTCCCGGAGCGCCTGAGCGGAGTCGGCATCGAGCAGGTCGTCCAGTGCCGGGAGGCGTCGTTTGGTCACGGCCGGCAGCCCCAACATGTCCCGGGCCGTGCGGAACGAGCCCTTGACGAAGGCCGGCCAGCAGCCATCGGCCGGTGTGTTGCGACGCAGCCATGTCAGCGTGGTGCGATCGCCTGCATTCCCGGTACCCAGCGGCTCGTCCGTATCCGCGCGCAGGCCCGCCATCTCCCGCGAGCGCTGGGCCCGGGCATAGACCGACGCGGCGCGGGCCGCCAGGTGGTTGTCGTCGGCCTTCGTCTCGAACAGCACGCGCAGACCGCGGGCGCGCCAACACTCCGCAGCGGCGTGCAGCAACGGCCCGACACCGTAGTCGTCGATGACGAGCTCGACTCCGCGCAACACGCCCTCGGCGCCGGCGGCGCTCGCGGCCCCGAACTCGGACGCCGCGAACAGATCGGTGACCAGCCGCAGGTAGGCCAGGTCGAGCAGCGCGTTCTTCGAGTAGACGTCGAACAGCGCGTTGGGCACACCGATCGTCGCGAGCACGAGGCCGTCGGAGCGCAGTCCGCGCAGCGCCTGGGCCAGGGAGTCCCAGCCCGATGCCGCCCGGGACGACTTCGTCTCCACGGCGCCGGCGATGGCCGAGACGCTCGGAGCGAGCGCGGCCGTGTGCAACGCGGCGCCGAGAATCGCCCTGCCGATCAGCTCGCCGGTGCCGGTCTCGTCGGCGCCGGCGAGCCAGGCCACGTCGGCGTGTGCGGCCCGCCCCTCCAGCGCGCGCTTGGGCGGCGCGCGGGGACCGACGTCCCCGAGCCCCTGGTCGATCAGCGTCTGCTCGATCAGGAAACCCTCCGCGTCCCCCTCGCGCACCGTGCTGACGAGCTTGCCCGAGGTGTACAGGGTGAAGATCGAACGCCCGTCCGTACGGACCTCGAAGGCGATGTACTGGTTCTTCGGGTTCTTGCGCAGGTCGTGCCCGCGACCGGTGAACAGTTCGCGCACACGGCCCACGTCGTCACGACCGAGCTTGCGAGTGACGGGTGTGTTGCTCACGGGGCGACGTCGTGCGGGGCGATGGGATGACGGACAGGAGCGTGACGCGCGGGCCACAGCCGGACGCCAAAGCGCTGCTGCGCGGCGCGCGGCCGGACGAGGCGCCGATTAGACCATCGCCGCGCCGGCAGTTCGCGACCCGGTCGGGTGCCCCGACGAGAAAGTCAGTTGCCGCCCGAAGCCCCCACGGCATCGCGGTAGAGGCTCGAGCGCAGCTCCTGGGGAAAACGCCCGGAGGAGAGCGTCGTGCTCGTGGCCCGGGCCCGCTCGATCAGCGCCACCAGCTCCTCCCAGGCTGCCGGCTGCGCGCCGGGAGCCGCCGCCGCGCCCTCGTCGCCGGGCAGCTTGCCCGGCAGCGGGGATGCAGCCAGGGCGACGAACGCCTCGTGACGTTGCACCGCGGCGGCGATCACGTCCGCGGCCGCCTCGAGGCGACCGGCCACGGCCATGTCGTAGGCCTGGCCCAGCACGGTCTGCAACTCGGTGCGGTGCAGTTCGAAGACGACCGAGCGGTTCAGCGCCAGGTCCCAGCCGCTGCGATCGTTCACGACGCCGGCCACGACCTCGTGGGTCTCGACGTGATCGTCACCGTACGGATCGCGGTAGGTGAGCTCGAACCGGCCCAGGGCCACCCGGGCGCCCGTGACCAGGGGAGCCGCCGGCACGAGGTGCAGCTGGCGCGTGCGATCCTCCCCGCGACGGATGAGGCCCAGGTCCGCGGTGAGCGTGCCGTCGGCCCCGGAGTTCCAGGTCCCCACGACGTCGTCCGCAACGACGCCCTGGGCGGGTCGGAACACGAGCTGCGCCGCCTCCGCCTGCCGGTCGACGGCCCCGGCCACCGACCCACGCACGGCGTCGACCAGCATGCGGTCGTCGGTGACGGCGCGGAAGCGACCGTTCCCCTTGAGCGCGATCGTCTCCATGGCCTGGATGTTGATCTCACGCCCCACGCCCACGGTGTCCACCGACACGCCGAGCAGCGCCATGTCGCGAGCCACGTCGCCCAGCGTGAGCGGATCGAGCGCGCCCATGGTCGGGATCCCGTCCGACAGCAGCACCATGTAGCCGACGTCGTGCCGATCGCGCGTCATGCGGAAACAGCGCCGCGCCTCCGACAGGGCCGACTCGAAATTCGTCTTGCCGCCGGCGACGAGTCGCGCCATGGCGGCCACGATGATGTTCTTGGCCTGCGGGGTGGCGTACAGCGGGCGCACCGTCACGCGCGAGCGGTCCGAGAAGGTGATCAGCGTCACCGTGTCGTCGTCGTCGAGGTCGGCCAGGACCTCCTCGGCCGCGGTGCGGGCGAACTCCAGGCGCCCGTACTCGGACATCGAGCCGCTCGTGTCGACCGCCAGGCAGACGTGGATCGGCCGGTTGCCGTCGCGCCCATCGCTGCGACGCACGCGGGCCGGCAGGGCAGGCGCCGCGCGGGCGCTGCCCACGGTCACGAACACGCCCACATCGGTGACCGCGTGGCCGTCGTCGCCCACCAGCAACGCCTCGTGCGTGCGCGCGACGGCGAGCAGCGGCGGCTGCCTGCCCGGCTCCGACGAGGCGCCGTCGGCCAGACCCGACGCATCGACCGTCCCGGCGGCCAGGGCGCGCAGCTCGCGGTTGGAGGAGCCGATCGCCCGGCGAGCGGAGAAGCGCGGGTCGGCTCGCGTCGTCGGCGTCGATGCGCTCCAATCACGCGTCGAGGCGGTGGGCCACGGTGTCTCACCCGACGTGGTCCCCTTCGAGGAGGAGCTGCGCCGGGCCGTCTCGGTCGCGGGCGGAGCCGCGAGGCCGCCGCGGGTCTCGTTCGGTGCGATGGCGAGGGTCTCGCCGCCGAGGGTCACGCCGTCGTTCACGCTCAGGAACTGGGTCGACACGCGCACGCCGTACGGCGTCGAGGTGAGCAGACCGGTGACCAGGTAGTCGGCGCCGAGCAACTGACCCACGCTGGGGCTCTCGTCGGTGGCGAACATGTCCGTGAGCGACAGCCCCTGCTCGAGCAGCAGGTCCTCGACGTGCAGCCGCGTGATGACCGAGATGTTGTCGAGTTCGCGTCCCCGGAACTCCTGCGCCAGCGAACTGGACAGCTCGTGGGCCAGCAGGTACCCGAGCGCACTCGGGCCCTCGGCCGACGAGAAGTCGAGCACGCCCACCGCCAGCCGCCGCCCGTCACCCCCGGCCTCCTGGGCCAGGTCGGCGAACGCCTCCGAGAGCTGGTCCACGGCCGCTCGAATCGTCACCGGGTCGGCCCGCGGCCCGCTCGGGGCGGCACATGCGCTGATCGCCAGCACGAGGGCGACGGCGAGCGTCCATGGGCTCACGGCGGCGGTCGCGCGGCGGTCGACATGCGGCATGCTGCTCTCCGAGACAGGGCACCAGCGAGGCCCGGCACCCCCCTGAGGACAGCCAGGAGGCCCGGATCCAGCGGGCTGTGAAGGGCTGCATTGTAGCCCGGCGGCGACGACCGGCCGGTCCCGGGGCCTTGCCAGCCCTTCGACGGACCAGGCCCCCCCTTTCGTCCCGCGAGCACCCGCCGGGCCAGGCCGCCGGGCCAGGCCGCCGGGTCCCGGCGGAGCTTCCGCTGCAGCGCGGAGAGGCCCGCATCAAGCCGTGTCCCACCCCGAGCCGATAGGAACTGACGATCGTCCGTCACCGCCTGCCACACGGAACCACCCGTGGGGCCGGGGTGGGTATGCGGACACCGCCACCACGCGACACCCCTGGGCTCCGCCATGACCGCGATGTTCCGATTCGTCCACTGTGCCGACGTGCACTTCGACAAGCCGTTCCGCACCACCAGTCGAAGTGCCCGCCAGCAGCTCGCCAACTCCGCGCGCGACACCTTCTCCGACCTGGTCGACCTGTGCATCAGCGAGCAGGTGCACGCGCTGCTCGTGGCCGGCGACCTGTTCGACGGCGAGCGCCTCGCCCTGCGCACCGAGGAGTTCATGCTGGCGCAACTCGAGCGGCTGACGAACGCGGGTATCACCGTCGTCGCCTGCAGCGGCAACGAGGACCCCGGCGCACCCGGCCTGCGCGCCGCGACCATGGCCTGGCCCGAGCGCTTCCACTGGATCGGCTCCCACGAGCCCCGCGAAGTCGTGATCCACGGCGAGGACGGCGCCCCCCTGGCGCGCGTCGTCGGCGCGGGCCTCACCGGCGCCCACGACCGCGAGAACCTCGTGTCGGCCTTCCCCCACCCCAGCGGCCCCGAGCCGGCCGTGGCCATGTTGCACGCGACGGTCACCGACGCCCTCGGCGCGCAGGAGCACGACACGGTCGCCGGCTGCCGCACCGACCAGTTGGCCGACAAGGGTTACCGCTACTGGGCGCTGGGCCACGTGCACCGCCGCCAGCAGGTCCTCGATCGCCCGGCGGCCCACTACCCGGGTTCGCTGCTGAGCCACAACTTCGGTGAGTGCGGCGCCATGGGTGCGCTGCTGGTCGAGCTGCCGGCCTCCGGCATGCCGCAGGTGAGCTTCAAGCCCCTGGCGCGCGTGCGCTGGGAGACGCTCGAACTCGACGAGCTCCAGACCGTCGCCGACCCGGCCGAACTCGCCGGCGTCATCGCCGACGCGTGGGCCGGCCTGCGCGCCGGCCTCGACGCGCGCGCCGACCAGCACTGGATGTTGCGCGTCGCGCTGCGCGGGGAGTGCCCCGCCACCGCGGCGCTGGCCGACGAAGACGCCATCCAGGATCTCGCGCAGCAGCTCGATGCCGCCGACGACGAACTGCTGGCGGTCGAGATCATGCACGACGAGCTCACGCGCCCCGTCGACCTGGCCGAACACATCGGCCAGCCGCACGCGCTGGGCCTGGCCCTCGAGATCCTCGACGAGGCCGCGACCGACAACGACCTGCTGGCGAACCTCGCCCCCGAATCGCTGGCCGGTTGCCCCACCGGGCAGCCCGACGAGCGCCACGCCTACCTGCGCGCCCTGCTGCAGGACACCGACCGACTGACCGCCCAGGCACTCCTCCGCGAGAACCACCGATGAGACTCGACAGCTGGGACATCCGCGCCTTCGGCGCCCTCTCCGACTTCACGGTCGAGGGACTGGCCAACCACCCGCTGATCGTCGTGCAAGGAGACAACGAGAGCGGCAAGTCGACGCTCATGCAGTTCTTCGTGACGATGCTCTACGGCTTCCGGCCCGCCCGCGGTCAGAGCCACCCGTACGCGCCCTGGAACGGTGCGTCGGCCGAGGGCAGCGCCGGCCTGGTGCTGTCCAACGGATCGCGCGCGAGCATCACCCGTCGCCTGGGCAGCGGTCCCGAGGGCACGCTGGTGAGCGACGAGGGCGAACAGGCCCTCGGCAACCGCCCCCTGCCGTGGACCGGTCCGCTCTCCCGTGAGATGTACTCGGCACTCCACGCGGTCAGCCTCGACGAGCTGCAGAAGTTCGGTGGAGACGTCTGGAAGCAACTCGAGGAACGCCTGCTCGCCGGCAGCTCGTTCCCGTTCCTGAACTCGGCGGGCGAAGCGCGCGAGCAGCTCGACGAGGCCGCGGCGTCCATCTGGCAGGCCAGCAACGACAGCGGCACCACGCACCGGCGCGTCGCCGCGGAGTTGCGCCTGCTTCACCGCCAACGCGAGCAGGCAGCCGAGCGCTCCCAGCGCGCGCTCGAGCTGCGCACGCTGATCTCGGGCCAGGGCTGGAAGATGTCCCAGGTCACCGAGCAGCTGCACGAGATGCAGAGCCGGCTCGAACGCTCCGAGACGCTCCTGCCCGTCCTGCGCACGATCGAGGAGATCGACGAGCTGCGCGCGCGCGCCGACGAGCGCCTGCCCACCGACGACTTCCCCGACGACCCCCGGCGCATGCTCGACCGCCTCGACAACCGCATCGAGGAGCACACCAAGGAGGTCGACCGGCTCGAGAACGACATCGAGCACCACGAGCAGCACGGCCAGCTGACCCAGGACGAGAAGGACATCCTGCAGGTCGAGGACGAGGTGCGCACGCTGGTGAACGACGCCGCCGTGCACCACCAGGACAAGGTGCACCTGAACGACCTCGACCGCACACGCGACGCCAACGAGGCGCTGCTCGCCGAGCGCGCCAGCGTGGTGCTCTCGGGCAAGATCGACGAGGGCGTGCGCGAGAGCCTCTCGCGTCTCAACCTCAACGAACTCCAGAGCCGCGTGAAGGACTTCGAGGAGGCCAAGCGCAGCCCCGAACTCACCGGCGACCTGGTCAACCGTGCCCGCGAGGCCGTCTCGGTCGCGCAGCACGACCTGGAGGAGCTGCCCCCCGCCGACGACGAGCGCATGCTGCAGAAGCGTGCCGAGTCGCTGCAGACGCTCCAGTCGCGTGAGGCCGTCCTCGCCGTGATGAAGCAGGAACTCGAGGGCACGGCGGAACCCGTGTCGGTCGAGCTCGACAAGGACAAGAAGCTGATCGGCCTCGGGCTGCTGGGCCTGGGACTGCTGCTCGGCTTCGTGATCATGGGCGGCGGCACGACCGAGTCGGGTCTGCTGGGCACGCTGGCGGTCATGCTGACCGCGGGCGGCATCGTCGTCCTGCGCCGCAAGGGCAACGACGCCCCCGGCCCGGACGAGGCCCGCTTCAAGATCCTCACGCGCGAGTGCAGCAAGCTGCGCAAGGAACTCGACCTGCACGAGTACGAGGCCGTGGAGCCGCACCTCAAGGACGCGCACCAGATCCTCACGGTGTCGGCCGCCCGGCCCACCCTCGAACGACGCCTGGTCAACGCCCGTCGTCGGGAGAAGGAAGCCCTCGACCGCCAGGAGAGTGCGGGCAAGGACCTCGAGCGCGCTCGTCAGTCCATCGCCGAATACCTCTCCGACGCGGGGCTGTCCGAGAAGCGCCTGGAGAACCCGGGCTACGACCTCGTGGCCGACATCGAGAGCATGCGCAACACGCTGCGCGACATCGCCCGCATGCAGGGTGAGCGCGGCGCCATCGCCGGCCGGGCCGAGGAGCGCGAGTCGCGCGCGAATCACCTCGCCGAGTTGCTCGACATGGTCCCGCAGACCCAGCCCATGGACTCGGTGCCGCTGTGGCAGGACCGCCTGCACCAGGCACTCATGGCCCGCCGGCGCTCGGAAGACGCCGAACGCCAGCTGCCCAAGCTGCGCAGTCGTCGCACCGAGACCGAGAAGAAGCTGACCGCCGACCGCCGTGATCTCGAGACGCTCACGGCGCGACTGGCCGCGGTGGACATCAAGGAACAGGACGCTCGCGAAGGCCTCAAGCTCCTGGAACGGGCGCGCACCTGGCGCACCCAGGCCGAGACGCTCGAGGCCAGCCTGCACGAGACCTGGCCCGACTGGTCCGAGCGCGGCGCCGAAGCGCGGCTCGCGCGCAGCGAGGGGCTGGACCTCGATCTGCCGACGGAAGACAAGGTGGACCTGCGCCAGCAGATCGACCAGCTCCAGCAGACGCTGGCCGGACTCGCCGAGGAGAAGGGTCGGCTCCGCGAGGAGCAGAACCGGCTCATGGACGACGCCGGTCTGTCGGACATCGACGGTGCGATCGAGGCCCTGCACGAACGTCAGCGCCACATGCTGCGTCAACGCGACCGCCTGGCGCTGGCCTCGGCCGTCGTGGGCGAGGCGGCCCAGCGCTGGCGCGAACGTCACCAGCCCGAGGTGCTGGCCACCGCGTCCCGTCACCTGCACTCCATCACCGGCGGTCGCTACGAACGCATCACGGCCGAGCAGCGCAACGGGCGCTGGACGCTCATGGCGAAGTCCGCCGACGACCCCTACCCGCGGCCCCTGGCCCACCCGCTCAGCCACGCGACCCGCGACCAGATCCACCTGGCGCTGCGCATGGCCCTGGCCGAGGAGATGGAAGGCGACGAAGCCATGCCGTTGCTGCTCGACGAGGTCTTCGTGCGCTGGGACAGCGAGCGCCTGCAGCAGAGCCTCGCGTTGATGGAGCAGCTCAGCGAACAGCGGCAGCTCGTCGTGTTCACCTCTGACCCGGAGGTCGCACTGATGCTGAGCGAACAGGCCGGTGCACGCCTGGTGCACCCGCCGCGTCCGGTGCCCCAGACGACGACCTCCACCAACCAGGTGACCGCCGGCACCTGACCGGGATCGCGAACCCAGACCAGCGCGCCCCCCCACGAGGAAGGCGAGCCCGCGCCCAGCGCAGGCTCGCCTTCCTTCGTTCCGCGGGAGCTCCCGTGCCGGCGCGCCGAGAGCGCGACCGGTCGCCGGTCCGCCGCGCCCACCGCGCCCACCGCAGCACGGGCTTCGCTACACTCCGCCCATGCCCAAGCAAGAACCGCTGATCCTCGCCAACGTCCAGCGCCTCTACGACGGAACGGGTCCGACCGAGAGCGCCCTCCACACCGACGTCGACGTGCTGCTCGACGGCACCCGCATCGCAGCCATCGAAGCCCATGACGCGGCCCGGGCCCAGCGGGCCGGCGACCGGGCGGTGGACTGTTCGGAGTACACCGTCACACCGGGTCTGGTGGACTGCCACGGCCACATCACCGTGCTCGGCCTGCGTCGCGACGAGATGGAGCTGATGCACACCGATGCCGCGCTCGTGTGGGTCGAGAAGATCCTGCACACGACGCTGGTCGACGGCGGCGTCACCACGATGCGCGACATCGGCGGCGCCACCGACCTGATGAAGCGCCTCGTCGACCAGGACGTCATGGTGGGACCCCGGCTCAAGATCGCCATCTGCATGTTGTCGACCACCGGCGGTCACGCCGACTTCCGCGGCCCGGACCGCTGCCACGGCGAACTCAGCAAGCTCTGGCCTCAGGCGCCCGGACGACCGTCGAGCATCGTCGACGGTCCCTGGGAGTGTCGTCAACGCGTGCGCGAGATCGCCGCCTGCGGCGCGGACGTGATCAAGATCTGCAGCAGCCCCGGCGTGGCCTCCCCCTCCGATCACCTCGAGCACCGCGAGTTCACGCCGCCCGAGATCGAGGCCATCTGCGACGAGGCGGCGGGTCGCGGCCTGCGCGTCGCCGCCCACGCGCACAGCCAGGGCGGCATCGCGCTCGCCATCGAGCACGGCGTGCACGACATCCAGCACATCTCCTTCATGAACGAGGAGCTGGTGGAGAAGGCCCACGAGAAGGGCTGCACCGTCACCCCCACCTCCTGGATCATGGAAGCGCTGCAGACCGCGGACGGGCTGAGCGACTTCGTGATGGAGAAGGTACGTCGGGTGGGCGAGGCCCACGCGCGCGCCACGGCGCACGCGCACCAGGGGGGCCTCAAGGTCCTGGCGGGCACCGACCCGGTGCTGCCGGGGATGCACGGACGCAACTACATGGAACTCGTGGCGTTGATCCACGAGGGGCTGTCGCCGCTGGCGGCGTGGTACGCGGGCACCGGGCTGGCAGCCCGGGAGATCGGCCAGGACGACGCGGGCACGCTGGCGCCGGGGCAGCGAGCCGACCTGCTGGTGTGCCGCGGCGACGTGGTGGACCAGCCCGGACTGCTGGACCAGGACGCGCTGGTGGAAGTGATCAAGGACGGCACCGGTTACCGGGACGCCCTGGGCGGCATCCCCCAGCGGCACTACGCATCCAATCTGCGGAAGCTGCTCGCCCAACCCACCTGAGCGCGACGAAGGGCCCGACGCCGCGTGCACCGCACAGGCGAACACGCCGCCCGGGTTTGCCATCATGCGGCCGTGCTCCTGGCGCCGACTACAGGCCTGCAACTGGCCCTCATCGGTCTCGCCGCCGTCGGCGTCAGCTCGACGGTCGTGCTGGCCGTGCGACAGCGACGTCGCGCGGCGCGGGACGCCGCGCAACGACGCGCGCTCGTGGCCGCGGCCGAGCGCACCCTGGAGCACGAGCGGCGACGCCTGTCGCTCGAGCTCCACGACGAACTGGGTCAGTCGCTCACGGCCGTCTTCCTGATGCTCCAGCGGGCCGCACGCCTCGACGACGACGCCGCCCGGCGGCAGGTGATCCAAGAGACCCTGCCGCACTGCCAGACCGTCGTCGACCAGGTGCGCAGTCTCTCGTCACGGCTGCGTGCCCCGGCGGTGGAGGAGCGCTCCTTCGTCGATGCGGTCGAGGGCGTCGTGGGCGACTTCGAGCGCTCGGCGGGAGTGCGCGTGGAGCCGGCACTGGACCTCGCCGAAGGCACCCCGGCCACCGAGAAGCTGAGCGTCACGCGTCTGGCCCAGGAGGCGCTCGAGGCCGTCTCGCGCGGAACGGCCGCCGAGCTCGTGCGCCTCGAACTCAGCGCCGGCCCCGGCCGCCTGGAACTCGTGTTGGAGGACGAGCGCGCCGGCCCGCTCCCCGGAGGGAACGCGCTGGCGCACGAGATCCTGCACGATCACGCCGCCCTGCTGGGCGCGAAGCACACGCTCGAGAACACGGGCACGACGGGGATGCGACTCACGCTGCGACGAACCACCGGCTGAGCCGGCCACGGCGGCGCCCCACGTCCCCTCCCGTCCGATCAGCGCAGGCGAATGCTCCACGGCAGGATGCACTGCACCCGGGACGCGTTCATGTGCGCCGGCGACGACAGCACGTCGTCGACCAGCGGGCGGTACGCCTCTACCCCGAAGCGACGCAGCATGGCGTCCAGCGCCAGGTCTCCCAGCGCCATGTCGGGCGCCATCGCCATCTCGTTCATCGACTCTTCGAGCTGCTCGAAGAAGTTGGCCGGGTGCGGGTACTCGGCCACCGGCGTCTGCTCCGGATCGAGGCTGCCGCCCATGGTGCAGGCCAGGGCGATGGCGTCATCCAGGCCGCCCAGCACGTCGACCAGGCCCAGCTCCTCGGCCTTGCGCCCGGTCCACACGCGACCGCCGGCGATGGCGCGCACCGCATCGGGCTGCATGCGTCGGCCCGTGGCGACCTTGTGGATGAACTCGTCGTACACGTTCTCCATCCAGCCGCGCATGATCTGCTTGAGTTCTTCCGACGGCCCGTTGCGCAGCAGGCTCAGCTTGTCGCCCATGGGTCCGCGGGCGACGACCTCCACGTTGATACCGAGATCCTTCACCATGCTCGACACGTCGGGCAGCATGGAGACCACGCCGATCGACCCGGTGATCGTGCTGGGCTGGGCCATGATCGCGTCGCAGCCCATGGAGATCCAATAACCACCGGACGCTGCGACGTAGCCCATCGACGAGATCACGGGCTTCTTCTCGCGCACCCGCTCGATCGCGCGCCAGATCATGTCGCTCGCCAGGGCGCTGCCGCCCGGGCTGTTCACGCGCAGCACGACGGCCTTGCAGTTGTCGTCCTTGCGGACCTTCTCGAGCGCGGCCACGATCGTGTCGCTGCCCATGCTCGCGACATTGCCCTGCATGTCCACCTGGCTCTTGCCGCTGATGATCGCGCCGCTGCAGTACACGATCGCGACGTGCGGCTCGGCCGGGGCCTTGGGCGGCGGCGGGTTGAGGATCGACTCCAGGTTGGCCATGAGCGCGAAGGGGTTGCTCATGAGTGCCTCGATGTCCTGCATCTCGTCGTCGCCGTAGTCGTCGACGTACTCGACCTCACCGCCGAAGAGCGTCTCCACGCGCTGTTCGAACCCGTCGTGGTAGACGGCCGCATCGATCAGCCCGCCCTCGGCGGCCAGCTGCGGATCGACGATCAACTGACCGAACAAGGCCTCGACCGCGGCCGGGGCGATCCCGCGGTTGCGCGCGATGGTGGCGATCATCTGGCCGTAGTACTCGTCGAGCATCTGCTCGAGCATCACGCGCTGTGCCGCGCTCATGTCGCTGCGCCCGAGCTGCTCGTAGGCGGTCTTGTGGTCACCCATGGTGAGCAGTTCGACGCGCACGTCGAGCTTCGCCAGCAGGTCCTTCATGTACATCACTTCGGCCGCGAGCCCCTCGAGGATGATCATCCCCGACGGCGGCACGACCAGCAGGTCGGCGCACGAGGCCATGTGCAGCTGGCCCTGGGTGAGCTGCTCGGTGTAGCAGACGATCTTCTTGCCGGCCGTCTTGAGCTCGTTGAGTTGCTCGAGCAGATCGAGCGCCCGGGCGAAGTCCGGGGCCCCGCTCACTTCCAGCTTGACGCCGGCCACGGCGGGGTCGGAGGCGATGCGCCGCAGCAGGGCCAGCTTGCTGCGGAAGTTGCGGCGGGTGCCGCCCAGCGGGTTGGCCGGCGCGGGATCTTCGGCCGCGTTCGAGGAGATGCGCAGCTCGACCACCTTCACCCGAGGAGCATCCGAGTCGTCGCCATCGGCGGCGATCGCCGTGCTGCCGGCCCACAGGGCACCGACCAACGACAGGCAGAGGGGAATCCGTTTCATGGTCGTCGCTCCAAGGGCACTGGGTATCGGGGGCAGTCTGAGGGACGGGGCACGTGCAGGGTGCCGCTCGTCGGAAGGAGGGAAGGCGCGCCGGGCGCGTCCGATCCAGCGTCGCCCATCGTAGCGCCGACCTGCCGGACCCAGGTGGCGCCGTTGTGTCGGCCCCGTGACCGCCCCGGCGCGGGAGGCTGCGCCCGGGAGCCGGCCCCGTTCGCGATCACGCGGAGAGCCGGACGCGCAGCGGGCGGTACACCTGGCGCAGTCGCTCGTAGAAGCCGCGGCAGTGGATCGACGTGCCGAAGGTCTCGAAGTCCCAGTGGTGCATCCACTCGTGCAGCACCGTGTTGAGCAACGTGGGCAGCGCCACGGGCTGGGCCCGCGCCGCCGTGCGCAGGTAGACCTCGACCGTCCCCTCCTGCTCGCAACTCCCGTGCAGCTCGTAGACGATGCGTCCGCCCCGGCGACGGTGCGGACGCGGGCGATCGCGCAGCACGACGCGCTTGGTCCCCACCCCGAACTGCCCCGACAGCAGGTCCACCAGGTCCTGGAAGGCCCGCGAGAGCTCGGGCACGTGTCCCTCGATGCGAAAGCCCCCGTGGGCTGCGTGCAGCCGCGGCATGCTCGCCTCCAGCAACGGCAGGGCCCGGGCCAGACGCCGGGAGGGCAGGCGTGCCCCATCGAGCCGCCTGCGGGTCACGACCGCCATGCCCCTCGCCTCCGATCCTGCCGCCCGCCAGGGCTTGCCCGACTGCCTGCCCGACTGCCTCTTCGACCTGGGGTCTCGCGACCCGGGGACCCACCTCGCATGGCTCCCCTCCGCCCGGCATCGGCGACGTCCCGGCGATTCGTCCGGGGCGGTCCGTTTCCGCGCTGAGACGCGCAGTATAGCGCCAGGGGCATGTTCCCCCATGCCTCGGCAGCCGGCCGCCGCGGACACTGACGATGAGTTGCCTTGATTCGGAGTGGGGAAATACCGATCAATTCACGGGCGGGATCCACCCGCAGCGAATCCCCCCCGGGCGTGAGCCCGACGAGCCGAGACCCATGTGGCACAAGCTGGGCACCCGAGACGCCGCCGCGTGGCGTCGATCCGACGGGCTTGTCAGCAGCTCGGGCTTCTCGCGATCGGCCCTGCGCCGCCGCGCGGCCGACCCCCTGACCCGACGGCCCGTGGCCGACGCGGACACGGCGACGGAGGTCGACCCGGCGGGGTCCCCCAGACCCTTCGGGCCGCGCCCGTTCGTCGCGGGACTCGACGTGGACCAGGCCGAGGAGATCCAGTTCCTGCGGCGGCGCCTCAAGGCGATGGCCCGCGACCTCGAGTCGAGCGAGTCCGACGTCGCCACGCTGCGCCTCCAGCTCGAGAGCCTGCCGATCGAGGGACTGGCGACGACCTGGAGTGACTCGCCGCTGGCCGGCGGCGCCGTGGACGCGCAGCACGACCGCAAGAAGATCTCGCTGCTGACCAAGATCGTGGAGGAGAACCTGGCGCTGAGGGAGTCCAGCGACCCCTCGTGACCTCGATCTCCACCGCCAGCGAACGACGGGTCGTCCGCGCCGATCGATCGGCGCACGCGACCCACACATGAAGACGGGAGCGACGTGACCAAGAAGAAAGACGAAGGCATCCTCTACATCGGGATGGACCTGGGAACGAGCCGCACGGCCGTGGCCGCCAGCAACGGCGTGCGCGAGTCGATGGCGACGTGCGTCGGCTACCCGAAGGATGTCGTCTCCCGCAAGCTGTTCGGGAACCGCAAGGCGATCTACGGCGCCGAAGCACTCGAGCGCCGCACGTCGCTGGACTTCCACCAGCCCCTCGCCGAGGGCGTGATCAAGAGTGAGGGCATCTCGGAGGGCGAGGCCAACACCGAGTTCGAGGCGGCGAAGGACATCGTGCGCCACGCACTGGAGCTGGCCCGGCCGCGCCAGGGTGACCTGACGTACTGCGTGATCGGCGCACCGGCGCTCGCATCGAGCGAGAACAAGCGCCTGATCATCGAGTCGGTCAAGGGTCTGGTCGACTCGGTGCTGATCTGCTCGGAACCCTTCGCGGTGGCCTACGGGCTCGACCGGCTCGACGAGACGCTGGTGATCGACATCGGCGCCGGGACCGTGGACCTGTGCCGCATGCACGGCGTGCTGCCCACGGTGGACGACCAGCTCACGCTCGACACGGCCGGCGACTTCGTGGACCGGGCCCTCCTGGATCGCATGAAGACGTCGTGCAAGGGCGCCCAGTTCAGCATCCACATGGTCAAGGACCTGAAGGAGCGCTTCGCGACCGTCGAGGACACCGGCACGCCGATCAAGGTGACGCTCCCGGTGGACGGCCGTCCCCAGGAGTTCGACGTGACCAAGGACGTGGTCGAGGCCTGCGCCTCGATCGCCAAGCCGATCGCCGAGGCCATGGCGCGCCTGATCGGTTCGTTCGAGCCGGACTTCCAGCACCGCTTGCGCGAGAACGTGCTGCTGGGCGGCGGCGGCTCCATGATCCGCGGCCTCGACCGGGCCATCGAGCGGGCCATGGACGAGCTCGGCGGCGGCCGCGTCACGAAGTGCGAGGAGCCCCTGTTTGCCGGCTGCAACGGGGCCCTGAAGATCGCCCAGGACATGCCGGAGGAGCACTGGGAGAAGTTCTCCTGAGCGATCCGGGAGCCGCTCCCAGAGGGGTCGGGTATGCTCTTGTGACTCGACCACCTCGACACGAACACGCTCCCCGAAGGAACCTCCCACGGTTCTCACGCGTTCGAAAGTGGGCCTCGGCGTCGGGCTGACGCTGTGTGCGTTCGCCTTGACGGGTGCAGGCTGCCGTACGACCTCCGGGGACGAAGTCCGTCCGCTGCTCCCGGCCGCCGAACGCGCCGTCACGGTGGACGACCCGCTGCGCTTCGCCGAAGGGCTGCGCATGCAGGCGCAGGCTCACACACCGAGCCCGCAGCAGGTGCTCGACGTGTTCCTCGCCGGCGACGCAGCGCTCGAGGAGTCCGGCCCGGCCGGTGACGGTTCGTTCGCACCCGGACCGCTCGAGGGACACCCCGACCGTCTCAGCGTCGCCCAGGGCGAGCGCATCGGCTTCGCGGTCTCCACCACCCACCCGACCTACGCGATCGACTTCCTGCGCATCGGCGCCGGCGAGACCCACGTGGGGCAGGTCACCGGCCTGCCAGGCGGCACCCAGCCGATCCCACCCGAAGCGTGGGCCGTCGGCGCGGGCTGGGCCACCAGCTACGAACACGACGTGCCGAGCGACTGGAAGTCGGGCCTGTACGTCGCCCGGCTGCGCGCGGGACCGCGGGCCGAACCCGACCTGTTCGACATCCCGTTCATCGTGCGCGAGGACGAACCCGGCAGCACGACCTCGATCATCTCGCTGCGACCCGACTGCACCATCACCGCCTACAACGCCTGGGGCGGCGCCAGCCTGTACGCGAGCGCCTACGGGCCGCGCGAACCGATCGTGTCGTGGGCGCGCCCGATCGATCCCACGTCCCCGGCGGGCCAGTGGTACCCGCACCTGATCGACTGGTTCGACCAGGCCGGCTACGGGGTCGAGTACGCGAGCGACGTGGACCTGCACCTCGACCCGGGCCTGCTCGACCCCTACCGCCTGCTCGTGCTGTTCGGCCACCACGAGTACTGGTCGCGCAGCATGCGCGACGCCGTCGACGCCTTCATCGGCAACGGGGGCGCGGTGTTCGTGATGGCCGGCAACTCCTGCTACTGGCAGGTGCGCTTCGAGGACGGCGACAACGCCATCCGCTGTCACAAGCAGCCCACCTCCGACCCGCTGTTCGACAGCACCGACGCCGAGGAGCGCGCGCTGGTGACCACGCTCTGGGCCGGACCGCCGGTGCTCGACCCGCCCGACCGCACGCTGGGGCTGGGTTGGCGCAACGCGGGCTGGAGCACGCTGCTCACGAACTTCTGCCACGAGTACATCTACGGCGGCATCACGGCCTGTTACAAGTACGCCGACCGCTACGGCTACTACCGCGTGCTGCAACCCGAGCACCCGCTGTTCGCCGGACTCGGCCTGCAGGGCGGCGACCTGTTCGGCATCAAGCACGCCACGGTCGACGTGGGCGGCACGTCCGTGAGCGGGTGGATGACGATCGTCGGCGGCGAGGTCGACGGGGCCCACATGGAGCTCGTGGACGGGCGCCGCAGCCCCAACACGACGGCCGGCGTCCCCGGCAACCTGATGGTGCTGGCCGACGCGCCGGCGCGCGACGGGTTCACCGCGATCTCGTCACACCACGACTTCGGCACGGTGCTCAACGCCGGCAGCATGCAGTGGCCGATCTTCTTCGACCTGCCCGTGCCCTTCGAGGACGGTGAGGTGGCCACGGCCAACGTGCTCGAGCTGCTCTCCACGCCCAGCGACAACCTGGCCGAGCACGCCGGGTTCGAGCGCTGGGAGGACGACCTCCCGGTCGGCTGGCAGGTCGTGGGCGACGTCGAGCACAGCACCGACGCCGTCTCCGGCCGGGCCGCGCTGCGGCTGCCCGCGGGCGGCGCGAGTCGCGTCGAGCAGACGATCGGCCCGCTGGTGGCCGGCGAGCGCTACCACCTGCTCGTGCACGACACGACGTCCGGCGTCGGCACCGCCCAGCTCCGACTCTCCGTAGCGGGCACGGCTCAGACCGTCGCCAAGACGCCGCTGCGCGACGGCCCCGGCGGTTACGCCACCGCCAGCGGCACGGTCCCGTCCGGTGCGAACGTGGACGGGCTGCTCGAGATCCGCAGCAACGGAGGGGGCGCCTTGACCGTCGACAACGTCGAGGTGATCGCCGGCAGCGCGTGGGACGCGCGGCTGCTGCCGAACCTGGTGCTCGACACGTCGCCCGCGTCCGACGGCACCGTGGTGGCGCGCTTCGGCGCGACGCCGGGCGGTGAACGCCTGCTCGTGATGGGCACCGCGGCCGCCTCCACGCCCGGACGCCTGCTGTTCGTCAACGAACTCACGGGCAACGTGGCCGGGGCGTTGGAGCTGGACTCGGCTCGCGCGAAGGACTTCAGCTTCGAGGCGCGCGACACCGACGGCGGCTCGCTGGCGACCTTCGCCCTGCGCGTCGACATCGAGGGCGGCGGCCAGGTCACGCTCAACGCAGCCAGCGTGCTGCCGCTGCGCGCGCCGTCCCCCCTGCGCGCTTCCCTGCCGCTCGGCGGGGCCTTCGAGCACGACCTGGAGGCCTGGACCAAGGACGGCCTCGGCGGCGCCAAGCTGCTGGGCGACGACCCGGCCGCCGGCGACAGCTCGCTGCAACTCGACTCGCGCCGCGGCGACGTCGTCCTGTGGCAGGAGCTGACCGACCTCGCGCCCGGCCCCTACCTGCTCTCGACCTGGCTGCGCAGCACGTCGCCCACGGGCTCGGAAGTGCGCGTCGAATCCCTGCACGACGGCGACGTGCTCGCCTCGCTCCGGCCCACGGGACTGTTCGGCTGGGAGACCACCAGCGCGGAGTTCGAACTCACGCCACAGGACGCGCAGGCCGGCCTGCGCGTGGCGATCTCGCTGGTGAACGGTGAACCGAAGCTGCGCGTCGACGCCCTGCGACTGCGCTCGCGCCGCGACATGCTGATCCACGACCTGCTCAGCCAGGGCACGTTCGAGGCGGCCCCCCTGCCGGCCGAACTCGCCGCGGGCAACGACTGGCGCCAGGTGCCGCCCCACTTCGGCGTGGCCGAGCTCGGTCTCGTGACCCTCGACGACACCTGGGCCTACGCCGGCCAGCGCTCCCTGCGCATCGACAACCCCTCGGCCACGGCCAGGCAGGCCTACACGCTCGTGTCGGAGCCCCTGCCGGTGGACGTCCCGCTGCGAGTGCGCGCGCGGGTCTGGGCGGGCCCCGGCGCGAAGCTGCGCATGAGCCTCGGCGCCGCTCGTTTCGGCGCGGCGGCCCTCACCGAACTGGGCGACGCCCGTTCGGACGGCTTCGAGACCTGGGAGACGGTCGAGTTCGTGGTCCCGGTGGGCGTGCTCGCAGCCGTGGATGCGGCCGGCGAGCCCCTGCAGTCCTGGCTGTTCTTCGACGTCCACAGCGGTTCGGTGTGGATCGACGACGTGACCGTCGAGCCCGAGCGCTGAAGAGACCCGGCTAGTTTAAGATCCCGGTCGATGACCGAGGTGGATCCAACGCGGGACGGGGAACGGGAACCCACGCTGGCGGCCGAAGCCGCAGGCGATCCCGGCACGCGCATCGAGCCCGGCGCGCGCTGGGGCGACTTCACCCTGGTGCGCGAGTTGGGCCGGGGCGCCCAAGGCGTGGTCTTCGAGGCGCACCAGGAGTCGCTCGACCGCCAGGTGGCCGTGAAGATCCTGCCGGCCGAGATCACCTTCACGGGCGAACAGGTGGAGCGCTTCAAGCGCGAGGCCGAAGCGGCCGGACGCCTGGCTCACCCGAGCATCGTGTCCGTCCACGGCCTGATGGAGCTGGGCGGTCACCACGCCATCGTGCAGGAGTACGTCACCGGCGGCAGCCTGGAGGACGAACTCGAGGAGCGGCGCTGGAAGGAAGAGCGCACCGACGCGACGCACTGCGAATGGTCGGCGTCCGTCACCGCGCGCCTCGCCGATGCGCTGGCCCACGCCCACGTGCACAACGTGATCCACCGGGACGTGAAACCCGCCAACGTGCTGCTCACCGAGACGGGTGAACCCAAGCTGACCGACTTCGGCCTGGCCAAGGTCGAGGACAAGCTCGGCCTGTCACGCACCGGTGCGCTGATGGGCACGCCGCACTACCTGAGCCCCGAGCAGGTCGACCCGGCCCGCGGCACTCTCGACGCGCGCACCGACGTGTACAGCCTGGGCGCGGTGCTCTACCGCATGCTCACGCACCGCGTGCCGTTCACCGCCAAGACGGCCCAGGGCGTGTTCATCGACATCCTCACCCGCGCACCCGCCTCACCGCGCAAGCTGCAACCGGGCGTGAACGCCGACCTCGAAGCGGTCTGCCTCAAGGCGCTGGAGAAGTCCCCCGACGACCGCTACGCCGACGCCGAGGCGTTCGCCGCGGACCTGCAGCGCTACCTGCACCAGCAGCCCACCCTGGCGCGCCCCGTGAGCATGGTCGGCCGCGCCGTGCGCTCCATGCGCCGGTTGGCCACGTCGTCGCTGGCGCTCACCGCGCTGCTGGTGGCCGTGGCCTGGTTCGCGTTCGACCTGGCGCTGCTCGCACCCTGGGCCGGGCCTTCGCAAGCGGGGGAGACCGCGCGCCTGGGCGCGATCGTCGCGGCCACCCTGCTCGTCGCGTGGCCGCTCACGGTCCTGGGGGGACGCCTGTCCCGGGGCCGGGCGTGGGCCGCGCCGGCGGCCGTCGTCGTGGCCCTCGGGCTCGGCGCGCTCGGCACCCGTCACGTGCTCGACCAACGCCGCACGTCCCTGGCCGAGAAGGCCAGCGAGGCCATGGTGCTCTCCATCACCGAGGACCGCCGCGACCTGGCCGACATCGAGGCCTTCGTCGCCAACTGGGGCGACCACCTGGACCAGGACGATATCGCCGCCATCGCCGGCGCCTACCTGGTGCGCGGCCGCCCGCTGCTCGCCCGGGACTGGACCGAACGCCTGGCCCGCGACCCCGACGCCGAGGCCCTGTACCAGGCCCTGCGCTCCGCCACCGCCGACGCCCTGGGCGACGAGGCTACCGTGCAGGACGCCACCGCCCGCCTGGAGACGCTCGCCGACGACCTGTCCTGGGAGGACTGGATGCGTCTCGGCTTCGTGTACGACGAGGCGGGCTGGGACAACGAGGCCCACAGCGCCTTCGAGCGCGCCGCGCGGCAGCCCGACGCCGACCGGGACCAGCTCAACTACGTGCTCGCGCGCATCTCGTTCGAGCTACGCGACCTCGAACTCGCCGACCGACGCCTCGACAACTACCGCGAGTTCAAGACCGACACCCTGCAGAGCCTGTGGCTCGCCTTCCGCATCGCCGCCGCTCGGGGGCACTGGGACGAGGCGTCCGACGCACTGGCGGCGCTCGAAGCGGAACCCGACACGCCCACCGAAATGGCCGTGCGCGCGCGCTACGAACTGCTCGACGTCCAGGGCCTGGAGCAGGAAGCCGCCGCCTGGCTCGCCAGCGCCAGTCGCGAACACGCCGACGACGACCAGGTCGTGGCCTGGTGCGCCCACGAGGCCTACGGCAAGAGCACGTCACCGGCGCGCTACGCCGTGGCCTACCGCGACGCAGGCTACGACGACGAGGCCGCCCGCTACCGCGACAAGGCCACCCCCTGGCTCGACCTGGCCGGCGAACTCTACGGCTCCCTCACCGCACCCGAGCGGCTCCCCCTCCTGGGCCAGATCGGGCTGAGCTCGGTACGGGTGCAACAAGCCGAACTGCAACCCGAGCGCGACGACGAGCTGCTCGCCGAAGCGGTCGCCTGCGCCGAGCGCGCCGTGGCCCTCGACCCGGAGTACTTCGAAGGCCACTTCAACCTGGGCCTGGCCCGCCTCAAGCAACTCAAACGACAACACGGCGACATCGGCGACTTCCCGCTCGACGCCCTGCAGATCTACGCCGGCCACCTGCGCGACGCCCTGCGCATGAACGGCACGAGTATCGAGGCCCTCAACAACGCCGCGTACACGCTGGGCCTGATCTACGACGACACCGGCGACCGCGCCACCCTCGACGAAGCCCTGGCCTTCGCCCGCCAGGCCGTGCGCCTGCTCGAACGCCTGTGGGAGCGGCCCGAAGGCGCCCCGCCCCCCTCGGCCGCCGACCGCAACCGCCTCTCCGCCACCCTCGACACCCTCGCCAGCCTGCACCTCAAGACCAGCGACTACGAAGCGGCCCTGCTCCACGCCACCGCCGCTCTCGACGTCCTGCACGAAGACGACGCCCGCTACGCCGCCCGCGTCCAGACGGTGAACGAGTTGCGCGAACTCGCTTCGGGGCAGTAGCGACGAGATCGAAGCCGCCGACGACGGTGCGATGCACGTGGCCGCGCCATTGCCGAGCCTGTCACGGCTGCAGGAAGAAGACGAACTGACCCAGGGACTGCCGTGGCGGGTAGGCGAACTGCGGCGTCTGGCCGATGCCCTCCTGGACGAACGCGTCCGCGATCTCGCTGTACAGCGCACTGGAGGTCATGGCCTCGGTGTCGGTGCGCGACAGCGCGTCGAGGAAGGCGCGGGTGAAGGGCGAGTGGGCGCCGGCCACACCGTCCGACACCACCTCGAAGCGACGCCCGGAGGTGATCACGACGTGGGCCTTGCTGCGCAGGAAGCGTTCGCTGTAGCGCGTGGACGTGGCGGAGCGGGGCGCGGCCAGGCGCCCGCTGTAGCAACAGTCCATGGCCACCAGGATGTGCTTGGCCTCCGACTCGTCGAAGAAGCGACTGAACTCGTCGAAGCGGATCCAGTCGGCGCGACTGGGATCCTCCGCCTGGCGGCGAGCGCCCGCGGGGATGATCCAGCCGCTCTCGCTGGCCCGTTCGTGGGGCTCACCGTGCCCCGCGTAGTAGATGAACACCCGGTCGTCGGGCCCGGCACGATGCTCCACGTCGCGCAGCGCGCTGAGGATGCCCTGGCGCGTGGCCGCCGCTCCGGTGAGCGTGGTCGTCTGCCAGTTCTCCCAGGTCATCTCGTCGAGCCTTGCAGCGAGCGCGGCGACGTCGGCCTCGGCGTTGCTGAGTGCGGGGAAGCGCTGGTCGGCGTACACCTCGCCGATGCCGATCAGCAACGCGTGGGAGGCGACGTAGGACGCTTGCAGGGCAGGCGCACCGCTCCTCCCGACGGTTGCGCTGGCTGCGTCTTGGTCGAGCAGCTGGACGCCACGCTCGCCGTCCTCTCCGTCACCGCGCAAGGCGAACACCCACACGGCGAACAGGGCGGCGCCTGCCAGCGCCAACTGCATCACGTCGGGGCGCCACCAGGCATGACGGCGTTCGCCGGCCTCAGCGGGTGACTCGTCGGCGAACGCAGCCAACTGGGTCGCGACCTCCCCCGCGGACTGGGGCCGGTTGAGCGGGTTGCGCGCCAGGCAGCGCTCCACCAGTTCGGACAGGTCGCGGGGCACGTCCCGCACCAGCTTGTGCGCCGGCGGCGGTGCGACGCGATCGACGGGGTCCTCGGCGGGGAACGGGTTGCGCGCCGTGAGGCACTCGTACAGCACGCAGCCCAGGGCGAAGACATCGGAACGCGCGTCGGCCGGCTGGCCGGCCACCTGCTCCGGGGCCGGGTGCGTCGGTCGCAGCACGACGGCCTCGCTGCCGGCCGCATCCGACGACGCGCGACCGTAGTCGATCGAGGTCATGCCGGTGGCGCGATCCCAGCGGGCGAAGCTGAAGCCCGTGAGCCGCGGTCGACCCGCCGCGCTCAGCAGCACACTGCCCGTCGACAGCCCGCGGTGGACCACGCCGGCGCGGTGCACGCTCTCCAGGGCCGTGGCCAGGTCGAACGCCAGGCGACGCACGTCGGCCGGGTCCATCGGTTCACCCGCGTGCCGCGCGAGCCGCTCGGCCAGGCTCTCCCCCGCGAAGGGCTCGAGCACCAGCACCGGGCCGCGCTCCGTCTCGAGCACGTCCAGCAGGCGCACCACGCCGTCGCCATCGATCCGCGCCAGGGCGCGCGCCTCGCGCAACGCCCGCTCGCGATCCTCACGGGACGCGAGCGCCTCGACGGCCGCGGGCCCCAGGGCCTTGAGCACGACCTCGCGCCCCAGGGTGCGATCCTGTGCCCGCGCGAGCACCTCGAGCTCCGTGCGCACCAGCTCCTCGCGCACGTCGAAGCGTTCGCTCACGGCGGCCGGGAAGGGGTGTGCGTCGGTGGTCACGGCGAGTCGCTCCTCACTGCACGATGGTCACGGACAACCCGTTGCTCAGGGCCAGGCCGGGCGGACCGGGCAACGTGTCGGCGCCCGGGTCGAACACGACGACCTGCAGCACGATCTCGACGCCCAGGAAGCCGGGCACGTCGCGCACGGTGCCGTCGAAGGTCAGGCCGCCGGCACCCGGCACACCCTTCGGGCCGCTGACCTGCAGCGACGAGTCGAAGGCCAGCGAGCCGATCGCCAGGTAGGGCTCTTCGGGCAGGTCGGCCCGGCCGATGCCCACGCACAACAGCGCGGTGGCGCCACCCAGCACGTCGCTGATCTCGATCTCGACCCGGCCGCCGAGGGTGGTGTACCCGCGGCCCGCGATGCGCGGCACGAAACCGCCCGACCCCGGCTTGCCCGGGCCGAACTCCTCGAACGTGTTGAGTTCGTTGAGCAGCACCGAGACCGAACCGGCGTCGCCGTGCACGAGCACGATGTCGTTGGCGCCGTCGTCGTCCAGGTCGGCCAGCAGCGGACGCAGCGAGCCGCTCAGGCCCGTGGCCTGCAAGCCCGGCACCTGGCCCACCGCGAAGCGCCCCTCACCCTGGGCCAGCAGCGTGCGCACGAAGGCCTGGTCGAGTTCGCCGTTGGTCGCGTCCTGGACCGACACGACGTCGGTCAACCCGTCGCCGTTGAGGTCGCCCACGCCCAGGGCGCCGCCGCCCACGTCGGCCGACACGCCGTCGAGCACGGCCGGCTCGAAACCGCCCGAGCCGTCGGCCAGCGCGACGAACAAGCGTCCCTCGAGCTCGCCCATGAACACGTCGGGCGCGGCGTCGCCGTCGGCGTCCGCCAGTTCCAGGCTGCGCACTTCGCTCCATGCGGCGCCCATCACGAACGTGCGCACGACGAACCCGTCACCTTCGTTTTCGAAGACGGCCAGCGCCCCGTCGGCGCCCCCGTCGCCCAGTGCCAGGAAACCGGACTGGAAGGTGCACGAGGTGATCACGTCCAGGTCGCCGTCGTCGTCCACGTCGGACAGGGCCAGGCCCCCGCTGAGCTGCTTGCTGAGGGGCAGGCGCAGTTCGGTCGGGTCACCCACACGCCCGGTGCCGTCGCCCGGGAACACGAGCACGACCCGGGCGCCGCCCGCACCGATGCGCTGGGTCACCACCACGTCGGTGAGGCCGTCGCCGGTGACGTCGCCCAGGGCGAACTCACCGCTCTGCTCCAGCGGGACGTACTGCGTGCGCACGAACTCGCCCTCGCCGGCGCCGAGGAACAGCGTGAGGCTGGCCAGCACCTGCTGGCTGCCCGCACCGACCAGGCCCGGAGGCCCGGGCACGACCTCGTCCCACTGGTTGAGCACGACGAGGTCGGAGATGCCGTCGTCGTCGAGGGCGTCGAGCCGCAACGCGCGGGGGCCGCCGACCCAGTCCGGCCCGAGCTGTTCGGCGTCGAGTTCATCGACGTTGGGAACGGGGGGCACGTCGTCGCGGAAGGTGCCGTCGCCGTTGCCGAGCAGCACGATCACCTGGTTGCCGGGCCCGTCGGGGAACAACAGGTCCGGTGCGTTCCCCGCCCCGCCCCCGTCGGCGCCCACTTCGCCCAGCTCGCCCACGTCGCCGTTGCCCGGTCCGTCGCCGGCCGGGATCGGGTTGGGATCGACGAAGTTGCCCATGCCGTCGCCTTGCAGCACGACCACGAACGACTGGAACGTCGTCCCGCCACCCGACGGCATGCCGCCCCCGGCGCTCGTGTCGTTGTAGAAGACCACGACCAGGTCGACCGTGCCGGCGCCGTCCTGGAAATCGACCACGTTGCCCAGCAACGGGGTGACGCCCTTGCCCACGTAGGCCGTGGCGATCACGCTCTCCTGCAGGAAGCCCCCGGCCTGGTCGTTGATCAGCACGACGACGGCAATCGGTGGCTGTTCGTCGGCGAACGCATCCACGGGGAAGGCGCGGTTGTCGGACTGGGTGAAGACAGCGTCCACGAAGCCGTCGCGGTTCACGTCCTCCACGTCGGCGAAGGTGGGATGGGTGCCGTCGCGGCTGGGGAAGGCGACCTCGGCGGAGAGCTGGAAGCCGCCGGCACCGTCGCCCAGGTGCAGTTGCACCAGGCCCTGCGGTTCGCCTACGGGGCCGCCGGTTGCTTCGTGCACCGCGATCAGCGCGTCGAGGTTGCCGTCGTTGTTCCAGTCCGAGAGGCGCACCGACGCCACCGCGTGACCCTCGGCGAACGAGCCGATCTCGGTGAAACCACCGCCCGGCTCGCCCTGCAGCACGACCGCGGCGCCGCTCTCCACGCCACCCACGGCCACAGCGCCCGTGGCGGTGACGATGTCGGCCAGCCCGTCACCGGTCACGTCGCCCAGGTCGAGGTCGAGCCCGTCGTCGACCGCGGTGAAGGACGAGAAGCTGAACGAGGTCGGCGCCCCGGGGTCGAAGCTGAAGGTCGACACGCCCTTCTCCGCCACCAGCGCCACACCCGCGGCGCCGGCCGCACCGAGCGTGCCGGCCACGATGGCCAGGGGTTCGGAGTCCTGCACGGCCGTCTCACCCATCGACTCGAAGATCGGACCCTGGTCGGGGTTGCCGATCAGGGCGGTGAAGCTGTCCGAACCCTGGTTGGCCGCCACGACGTCCGGGGCTCCGTCTCCGTCGAAGTCGGCCGTCGCCGCCATGCTGGGGTTCACGCCCGTGCTGAACTCGCCCGTGAGCGTGACCGCCAGTTCCCCTCCGGCCAGGGCGCTGATGCCCTGGGTCGTGAGGCTGCCGCCGTCGTTGCGCGGCGTGACGACGATCGGCTCCTCGATCAGGTCGTCGGGCGTGCTCCCGTCATCGGGCAGCGCGGGCGGCAGCACGAGCGCGCTGCGCCCCGCGCGCCCCGGGATCGGGCCGCCCACGTTGGGCGGCGAGTACGGGGTCTGGGGCGGCACGCCTTCCATGAACACCACCCACGCGGCGCCCAACTGGGTCTGCGGGCCCAGCAGGAACTCGTCCCAGGGCGTGCCGATCACGAGGTCCACCACCTGGTCACCGTCCAGGTCGCCCAGGGGCGCGAGGGCCGCGCCGAACTCGAGCGGGTTGCCGGTGGCGATGGTCTGGCTGCCGTCGAAGCCCCCCTGGCCCGCCGCGATCTTGACCTCGGACTTCACCTGGGCGTCCGCGGCGAGCAGGGCCACCCACACCGCGCCGGAGCGACCGGGACCCGACGTGCCGTCGCCCGGCGCGCCCACGGCCAGTTCGGTGAAGCCGTCACCGCTCAGGTCACCGGTGGCCGCCAGCGCGGCGCCGAACCGATCGCCCGCGGCCAGCGCGCCGCCGAAACCGCCCTCGCCCGCCGCGATGCGGTGTTCGTCCACCACGTTGCCGAAGACATCCAGCGAGAGCACCCACACCGCGCCGGTGTCGGTCACGCCGTCACCCACGGCGCCCACGGCCACTTCGCCCGTGCCGTTCCCGTCCACGTCCCCGAGCTCGGCGGCCGACGATCCGAAGCGGGCGCCCGATCCCAGCGGACCGACGAACCCACCTTCGCCCGCGGTGATGCGTTGGGCGGCGACCACGCCTCCGCCGGCGTCCAGGAACAACAGGTGCACGGCGCCTGCGCCCGCGGCGGCGACGTCGTCGCCCGGCGCGCCGACCACGAGGTCCACCACCCCGTCGCCGTTGACGTCACCCACGGCCGTGAGCGCGGTGCCGAACCCGTCGCCCGGCGCGAGCGCGGGGAACGCCGGTCCGCCGGCGGTGGCCGAGATCTTGGAGCGCGACTTGACGCTGCCGTCGACCTCGAGCAACAGCACCCACAGCGCGCCCTGGTCGACGCCGCCGTCATCGTCGCCGGGAGCGCCCACCGCGACGTCGGGCACACCGTCGCCGTCGAGGTCGCCCAGGCCGGCGAGGGCCGCGCCGAATTCGTCGCCGTCGTCGAGCCCGGGCCCGAAGCCGCCCAGTTCGTCCGCGACCAGTCGGCGGCCGGACAGCCCGCCGTCGGCGCGCATGAAGGCGACCCAGAGCGCGCCCCGATCAGCGAAGTCCGGCGCACCCTGTCCGTTGTCGCCGGGCATGCCCAGGGCCAGGTCGACCACGCCGTCACCGTTCACGTCACCGACGTTGGCCACGGCGCCACCCAGGCGATCGGCGTTGCACAGCACGGCACCGCTGAAGCCGTCGAACGGTCCGAGCTTCTGCTGCCCGGCGACCTCACCGGACAGCTGGGCCGTTCCGACCGTCGTCAGCAGGCACAGCGCCAGAGCCGTCGTCGCCGCCCGCAGCCACGGGGCGCCACGGTCGGGGCGCCGCGGCAGCCCGTCCGCTCCCCGAGCACTCTCGAGCCGGGGCGGGGGGACGGGCGCGCCGGGGGACGGAGCCACCAGACACTGCAAGACACGGGGGCGGGGGCGGTTCATCGCGACGTGATCCTTCCGGCGGCGGCAGCGCGACCGCGCTGCCGGATGCCGCGTTTCGGAGTGCGCCGACCTGGATCCAAGGCTCTCACCTTCTGATCAAGGGCAGCGCGCGGGGGGACGAAGGCCGAAAACGAGGCGAGACAGAAGCGTCACCGGACTCCGCACCCGACCACGGCGGGCGCAGGTACGGAGGACCGCCCGGGGCATCCCATGACCCGGCGGCGCGACCCGTGGGGGCGGGCGCGAACGGCATGCACTCTTCTCCTGACGTCTTCTTCCACTGCCGCGGCCCGACCTCCCACTCGGATCGCGACACCTGGCAGTGTACCCCGGGATCGGAAGCCGGGTGGGGCGGGCGCCGGAGGCGGCCGCTGCTCGTCTATCATGCCGCCGTGAGTGAGGAAACCGGGCAGGACGAGGACCAGAGCACCCCCGCGGCGCCGGCGCTCGAGACCGGAGCGCGATTCGGCGACCTGGTGCTCGGCGACGAGATCGGCCGGGGCGCGCAGGGCGTGGTGTTCGCGGGCCACCAGGTGTCGATCGACCGCCGCGTGGCGGTCAAGGTGCTGCCACGGGAGGTCGCCTTCACCCAGGAACAGGTCGACCGTTTCCACCGCGAGGCCGAGGCCGCCGCACGCCTGAGCCACCAGAACATCGTGGCTGCGTTCGGCCTGGAGGAGGCCCACGGACACCACCTGCTGCTGCAGGAGTTCGTGGACGGCGGCAGCCTGGAGGACATCTGCGAGCAGCGCCGGCTGGCCGTGCAGCAGACCGACATCAACCACTGCTCGTGGTCGGCCGGCATCGTGCGTCAACTCGCCGACGGCCTGCAGCACGCCCACGAGCACAAGATCATCCACCGCGACATGAAGCCGGCCAACGTGCTCATGACGCAGACGGGAATCCCCAAGATCTCCGACTTCGGCCTGGCGCGGCTGGAGGACAAGCTGGGGCTGTCGCGCACGGGTGCGGTCATGGGCACACCGCACTACATGAGCCCCGAGCAGATCCAGGCCAAGCCCGACGGGGTCGACGCGCGCACCGACGTCTACAGCCTGGGCGCGCTGCTCTATCGCCTGCTCACCAACCGGGTCCCCTTCGCCAGCGACAGCATGCAGTCCATGTTCCTGGACATCCTCACCCGCGCGCCCAAGCCGCCGCGCAAGATCCAGCCGGGTGTGCACGCCGACCTCGAGGCCGTCTGCCTCAAGGCGCTGGAGAAGTCCCCCGACGACCGCTACGCCAGCGCGGCGGATTTCGCCGCCGACCTGGGGCGCTTCCTGGCGGGCGAGTCCACCGAGGCCCGTCCCCTCAGCGTGGTGGGACGCTCGTTCCGCTCGCTCAAGCTGCTGGCGACCTCCACCCTGGCGGTCGTGGCGCTGCTGGTCCCCACCGCCTGGTTCGCACTGGACTTCTGGCTCTCGGGCCGCGCGGCCAGCGACGTGAACACCCACGATCTGCGCCTGGGGCTCGCCGCCGCGAGCGCCCTGCTGCTCGCCTGGCCGCTCTCGCTGCTGGGCGTGCGCCTGGCCCGCGCGCGACGCTGGGGCGCCCTGCCCGCGTGGGGGCTGGCCCTGGGCCTGGGCGCGGTCGCCGTGCTCGGGATCCACGAACAGAAGACGGCCCAACTCCACAGCACCGACCGCGGCGCGCTGACCACCGCCGTCCGACGCGAGTCGGTGGGCGACCGCATCGACGTGGGCGATCTGGTGGGTTACGAGACCGCGTGGGGCGAGCGCTTCGGTCTCGAGGACCGGATGCTGCTGGCCTACGCCTACCTCAAGCGAGAGCGACCGACGGTCGCCGAGAGCTGGACCCGCGCGGCCGACGAGACCGACGCCGGCGACCAGCGGGCCGTGCACGACGCGCTGCGTCTGGCGATCCACGTGACCCTCGGGCGCGAAGACGAAGCCCGCCGGGCCGCTGCCGACCTGGAACGTTCGAGCGCCGACGCCGGCTGGGCCGACTGGCGCCTGATCGGCGACCTGTATCGGGACCTGGGCCGGGCCGACGACGCCCGCGCGGCCTTCGTCGCCGCCGGGCGTCTGCCCGACGCGGACCGCGACCAGCTCAACCTCGAGTTGGCCCAGCTGCTGGTCCAGCAGTGCCGCTTCACCGAGGCGCAGGACTACCTCGACGACTTCATCAAATGGAAGCCGGACGACGCCGACGCCAATCTGGCGCTGCACGTCATCGCCCGCGAGGCCGGCCGTTGGGCCATCGCCGAGCGCGCCCTCGACGTGGCCGACGACGATCCGGCGCAGACGGGCCGCGTGCTCGACCTGCGCGACCGCTACCTGCAGTTGCGCGGCGCGCCCCAAGCCCTCGTGGCCCACCGCCGTCGCGACTTCGACGACTCGACCCCGCCCCAGGTCGTCGCCTGGTGCGGCACGCGGGCGCTGCAGGCCGGAGAGCAGTTCGAGGCCGATGCGCAGCGACTGTCGGCCGGGGGCGAGTCCGCCGCCGCCGACCAGGCCCGGGCCGACGCCCTGGACTGGTACGAGTACGGACGAGACTGCTTCGAGCGGCTGATCCAACCGAACGCCGCGCCCTTGCTGGGGCAGCTGGGTCTGGCCCGGGCGTCACGCCGACTCGCGGCGAGGGCCGATGACCCCGGCGCGCTCCTGCGTCAAGCGGCCGAACACGCCCAGGCCGCCATCGACCTCGACCCGCACTGCTGGCGCGCCGCCTTCGCCCTGGGACGAGCGCTGCGTGGCGAGCAGGTCGCCTTGCGCGGATCACCGCAGAGTCTCAGCAGCGATGACATCGACGCCTACCTGGTCCCCATGGTCCGCGCGATCGAACTCAACGGCAGCCAGACGGCCGTGCTGCACGACGCGGCCCAGGGACTCGTGACGCTCTCCCGGCGAAAGGACGATCCCGCAGCGGGAGCGCGCGCGCGCGACCTGCTCGAACGGGCGATCCGAACCGACGCGGCTCGTCTCGGCAGCGACTGCGAGCGCACGACCGGCCAGCGCGCGCTGATCTCGTCCTGCCAGTCGATGCTGAGCGCACTCGACGAGGACTGAACGGGGTCCGGGGAGCCGCGCGACGCCCCCCGTGCGACACCCCCGTGCGACACCCCCGCGCGACACCCCCGCGCGACACCCCCCGAGCGACGTGCACTCGTCGACACCCGACGCGCTATATCGACATCGTTCGATGTGGGATGCGAAGACGCGTTCCCTGCCCGCGATCGACGGCGCGGCGAGCTACAGCGCCCGCTGCCAGCTGTCGATGAAGGCGTGCTTCGATGCGGCAGAGAGCGGGCGAAAGCAGACAGATTCTGCCTCGGCCTCCTCTGGCATCGCGAGGCTCGCGCGACGTCCCCACCGATTGCCCCTCCGACGCGCGGACACGGCCCCTTCGTCCCTGGAAGAGAGAAGCGTTCCCATGCGCAGCACCCACGCAGTGCTCAGTCTGTTCACCTGCCTTGCCCTCCTCGTCTCCAACGCGCCGGCCCAGGTGGTCGACGCCGACATCCGCCTCGGTGATCGCTTCGAAGGCACCGTGGACGACAGTGGTGCCTTCCCCGACGTCGACATCCTGCGCTTCGATGCCGTCGCCGGAACCTTGCTCACCGTGACGGTGGCCGCCGGCAAGAAGCAGGAGATCCTGCCGCAGATCGAGGTCTTCGACATCCTCGGCGACACGTCGCTGATCACGGAGGCTTCGGGCAAGAAGAAGTCCGCCGTGAAGAGCCTGCTGCTGCCGACCACGGGTCCCTACGAGATCCGCATCTCCGGCAGCGGCGACACGATCGGTGACTACAAGGTGCGCACCAAGGAGAAGCTCGGCAAGGAGGTCACCAAGATCCTGGTGAGCGAGGAGACCGCCGCGGCGGCCACGCTCGAGGTGACCTTCGACGCCCGCCCGGGCCTGCTGCTCAACGCCAGCGTGAAGCCCGACAAGAAGTCCGAGGCGACGGTGAGCGAGCCCACCCTGGACGACCCCAACGCGTCCGACGACCCGGTGGACCTGACCGACCTCTCGACCCAGAAGAAGACCGGCTACGTGCTCAAGCAGGTGCCGCTCGACACGCTGGGCACCTACACCCTGGCCACCGACAACGACGGCGCCGACGGCGCCATCCGCATCACGGCCAAGCTCAAGCGCGAGAAGTTCAAGAAGGGCCTGTTCCGCGAGCCCGAGATCGTCACCGGTGAGTCGGCGGCCCGTTCGCTGTCCGGCTCGATCCTGGCCTCGGACACCGGCGCCGGACTGGCCGGCGTGCTGGTCACCGCCGGTGAAAACGGTCCCTCGGCCACCACCGACGCCAACGGCAACTTCGTCATCTTCGACCCGCCGGTCGGCGACGTGGACGTGCGCATCGACGGCACCGCCGCCCTCGGCGCAGGCGTGTACAAGACACTCGACGTGGAAGCGGACATCGCGGCCACCGGTGCGACGATCATGCCCCAGTCGATCACGCTGCCCGACCTCAACAACGCCGACGCCGCCCTCGACAACGTGGCCGTCGACGGCGCGGGCACCACCACCGAGGAGCTGATGGCCACGGGCAACGACCCGAACATCCAGCTCGAGGCCCCCATCGGCACGACCATCACCATCGATGGAGCCGCCGCCGTGGGCGCGGTGGACATCAACGTGACCCCGGTGCCGGCCAACGAGATCCCCATGCCCCTGCCGGGCACGCTGGACCCCTCGTCGTTCGTCTCGATCAACCCGACCAACTCGGCCTTCGACGCCGGTGGCGGCACGGGCATCGACATCGTGCTGCCCAACCTGCGCGACTTCCCCATCGGCACCATGGTCGACGTCTGGTCGTTCGACCACGACGTCGGTGACTGGGTCAACCGTTCGGACGAGACCGGCAACCAGGGCATCGTCGTGGATCTCGGCGGCGGTCTGACGCAGATCGAGGCCGACGGCGTGATCACCGAGGGCGGCTGGCACGCTCCCGCGGTCACCGTGGATGCCACCTGCGCCACGACGCTCACCGGCACCGTCGTCGACGGCGACGGCACGCCGATCCCCGGCGTGTCGATCACCACGAGCTACGGCAACGTGGCCCTGACCGACGAGAACGGCATGTACTCGATCCCGTCGGTGCCCGGTTACGACGCGCTCACGCTCCCCGCGTGCAACGCTCCGCCCAGCGCGATCGACATCGACTGCATCACGCCCGTGGCCTACGGCGCGGTGCGGGCGGGCGTGTCCGTCGCCCCCGGCAGCGTGGTGGCCGGCGGCACGACCGACGTCGGTGAGACGATGATCGTGATCCCCACCACCGGCGACCTGGCCGGCCGTGTCACCGACAACGGTGCCGGCGCCCCGGGTACCGTGACGATCGAGGGCCCGGACCAGAGCAGCATCACCTCCGACACCAACGGCAGCTTCTTCTCCACCGGCTTCAGCCCCGGCAACTACACCGCGGCCTTCACCTTCGCCGGCGCCGAGGAGGCCACCGTCGTGGGCTTCTCCATCGAGCCCAATCGGATCACCACGATCAACCTGCAGCGTTGCGTGGGTGAAGGTGGCGAGGACATCACCGTCAAGGTGTTCACCGACGACGACTACACCTGGACCCCGCTGGTTCCCGCCAGTGGCGCCCAGGTGCTGCTGATCGGCACCGATCCGGCGTCGGCGGGCGGTGTGATCGCCACGACCAACGCCCAGGGCGAGGCCAGCTTCAACAGCGTGGACGGTCCGTACACCGTGACGGCCCAGTTCGACACGGTCATCCCCGGTCCGGAAGCCGTGCGTTCGGCCGCCACGATCGTGGGCGTGAGCCCGCAGGATGGCGTGATCAGCATCCCGATCGAGTTCGAGTCGGAACTCGGTGCCACCCTCGACGCCACGCTCGAGGGCACGATCGCCAACATGCCGATCGTCGGCATCGGCGAAGAGGTCGTGCTCAACGTGTTCGGCTTCGACATCAACGGTTCGGAGTTCAACGGGTTCGCGCTGGTCGACGGGGGCGGCTTCTACACGATGGCCATCCCCTCCGGTGCCACCCTGCACGGGACCACGCTGCACCGCACGATCCCCGACGGGGTCACGACGATCAGCAACTTCACCGGCATCCTGACCACCGGCATGGGCCCGGCCAACCCGGCCCAGACGCTCGTGGTGAACATGGACTTCGACGGCGACGACTCGTTCGAGTTCGACCAGCCGGTGGACCTCACCTACACCAACCTCGAGGCCAACCAGGGCGAGCGGTACATGGACCTGTGCATCATGGACAGCACGACCTCCGAGGAGCTGGGCTTCATCGGCTTCTTCTTCTTCGAGAACGACAGTCCGCTGCCGGCCCAGCTCATGCTGCCCGACGCCACCGACACGGCGTTCAACGGCAGGCGCATCGGTCTGCTGTTGTGTGAGGAGGAGGACGCCGGCTACGAGCTGGGTGAGTTCTTCGGTTCGACGCCGGCGGCAATCGACTTCCTGATCCCGACGATCCCCACGATCACGGCGCCGACGGACCAGGAGTTCGTGTCGCTGGCCGAGGCCGAGATGCTCGAGGTGACCTTCGACTCGGGCTTCACGCCGGGTGGCAACGGCATCGAGTGCTTCGTCGTCGAGGACCTGGACGGCACGGGCCTGGGCTTCGACTTCGTGCAGTGGTTCGTCTACGTCGAGGCCGACACGACGACGACCAGCCTGCCCGCCACGGCGGTGCCCATGTTCGCCGAGGGTCTCGAGTACGAGCTCTGCGTCGAGCCCGAGCGCTTCACGGGCTACACGCTGGACTTCGACACCTACTTCGGTGACGGCCTGAGCCAGCGCCTGATCGACCGCGTGCTCGCGACCGACTCGATCAGCCAGCCGTTCGAGCTGATCGGCTTCAACGTCGAGCAGGCGCCGTGACCGACCGGGGGCCGGACGCCCTGCCCGTCTGACGGGTCAGGCCGCCCCGCCCCACCCGGGCCCCGCCTCGGCGGGATGGCCCGGTCGGACGACGAGGACGTCGTCGGAGTCAGACTCCGGCGGCGTCCTCTTCGTTGTGGAACGAACGCTCGCGCCGGAGGGCGTGGCCGTCTTCGGGAACCGGCGCGACCAGGTCGGGAGCGCGCGTCCGCCACAGCCGCACGAGACTCGGCAGCGAGGCCGTGGTGATCGTGTAGCGGAGCTTCTCGTCGTGAGCCGCCCGGCCGAGATCGGCGATCTCGTCGGCGATCTCCTCGGCCCCGGCGTGATCCCGACGCGCCATCGCATCCACCAGGCCGAGCAAGTTGGCCCAGTGACCGTCCTCGAGGGTGTGTTCGGCCGACACCGCCTCCTGCAGCCGCTGCAGCCCCTCGGCCAGCAGGCGCTCGTCCTCCAGGTGCACGGCGCAGAAGCCCAGCACGTGGCCGGTCCAGCCCTTGGCCCGGTTGGGCGCTGCAGCGCGCAGGTCCTCCCGTTCGATCTCCGACGCACCACGCATGGCGACGTCTTCGAGCGAACGCACGCGAGCGACCGTCATGCGCAGCAGCTTGGGCGTGGCGCAGGCCACCTCATCGCGCTCGATCAACCCGGAGAGACGGTGCAGCACGTTGTTGGCCATGGCCGCGCGATAACCCCGCGGGCCGTGCAGCGCCTGGACGCTCAACTCGGCCACCAGCCCCAGCGCGGTCACGGGCTCGAAGCGCTCGGAGAGCTGCCGCAAGCGCAGGGCGTGGCTGTGAAACCACGTGTAGGCATCGTCGAACGTCTCTCCCGCCGGAGCCTCCACGTCGTGGTGCTCCACCAGGTCGTAGACCGAGCAACGCGCCTCGATCCGCTCGAGGATGCGCAGGATGCTCGGGCGCGTGCGCGCCGGCTGGTAGCCGGGCGTCCCGTTCAGGAAACGCGTGAGGCACGATCGGTTCACGTCCAGGAAGTCGGCCAAGCGGGTCTTGGTGGCGTACTGCCGGTCCATCCACTGATTGGCCGAGTCGATCGCGTGCTCGTACCGCACGCGCAACTCTTCCTCGTCCTTCTCGCGCCGCGCTCGGACGCCACCTGTCTTCATGGGAGAACTCCTGGTAAGGATGGTGCGGACGTCCGGTCGGGGAGACTCCCGCACGTGCGCTCTCGAAGTGCGCACGATCACGCCGTCTTCCCCGGTCGAAACGTCTTGTCCGTTCATCACCCTCGTCACATCTCGTCCCCCCTGGGGTCGTGCCGGTTTCTCGTCCGTGTGGAGCCGTGTTGATGGATCACTGCGCCGCACGGATCGAGTAGACGCCCGCCTCGTCCCGCACTAACCGCCGTGCGTGACGCGACTCGCGACGAAGTGGACGCGGGACGCTGGCTGGCCGGAATTCGCCGCCGACTGGCACGCCGGATGCAAGGCGTGGGGAGCTGCAGGGGCAGCCCTCGGAATAGTCGTTCTTGCTGAAGAACTAAGCGAATTCTGTCGATCTGGTTCCGATCCCAGGGGGTGCGCCCGTCCGAGCAAGTTCTCGCGCGGGCACGTCGGGTGGATTGGATCTCTCGACCTGCGCGCGGGGTGACTTGAAGTGACCGCAGCCCGGGCTCGTGCTTGTGACGTCATCACCTGCACGGCGCCGCGCAGCTCAGCGATCCCCGGCGGGCCGCTCGAAGTGGAAGGTCAGTTCGAGGTCTCCGGCGCCGCCATCCCCTTGAACGTTGCCGTCGGAGTTCCCGTCGACGGGCAGTTGGATCACGTGAGCCAGGGTCGGGGCCGAATCGTCACCCAGGCTCACGCTGCAGACCCACGCGCGCGGCGCCAGCACGAACGAGGCCGCCTTGGTGTCCCAATCGTGGAGCCACACCGAGAGCTCGACGTCGCCGGAGCCAGCGCTCGCTCCCTGTCCGCGATGGGCGAAACGCACCCGCAGCGGCTCCTCGGCGAGGTCCTGGGGCAGTCCCGCCACGGCCCCGCCCGAAGGGTCGAGCGCGGCCTCATGCTCGCCGATGCGTACAGCGACCCAGACGCGACTCAACCCCGACACGTCCACGTCCAACGCGATCGGCCCGTCGGTGTCCGCGGGGACGTCGAGCACGCGCCCGGTGTCCCACGGCTCGATGTCGACGGGCAACGCCCAGCCTTCGTCCCGCGCAATGAGGTGGTTGTCGGCGTGCGCGACCTCGGGCGCCACGGTTCGCTCCAGCACCACCTCGACGCGGTAGCGACCAGGCGGCAGACGCGCCCGGAATGCACCCTTGCGGGGAGCGGCCTCGAGCGCCTCGCCGCCCGAGACCGGCACGAAGCGCACCGTCCGCACGTCGACCCAGGGATCGGGGCTGCCCACCAGGCGTACGCGTCCCGTCTGCAACTCGGGGTCATGCTCGCCCGCGCCATCGATCCCCGACGGCGCGAGTTCCACCGGGATCACGTGCCGGTCGCCCGGCTCGAGTTCGAAGGTCCCACGCTCCGGGCGCAGCCCCGGACCCAAGAAGCGGTACTCCCACGATCCGGGCGGCAGCCCCTCCACCACCGGGGGCACACGGGTCCAGGCCCCCCGGGCACCACGGCGCAGGGAGAACAGGACACGTTCGTGGCCCGGCCACTCGAACTCGTCCAGGTCGAGCCGGACCTGCGCCCCCCCGTGCTGGCGGCGTTCGTCGTCCCAGATCAGGACGGCCGTGTCGCCCGGGCTCAGGTCGTCGACGCGCGCCAGGCTCGCGAAGCCCTCCAGCGCGACGCTCACCGGGGGCAGGAGGTCCAACTCGAGCGTGCGCCCGCTTCCATCGCCCGGCAGTTGATACTCGTCGCGCTCACCCTCGGCGTCGGTCACCACCAGCGCCGTGCGCCACAGCTTGCTCCAGGCCTCGCTGTCGAGCGCGGCACCCGAGCCGTTCACCACCCGCACGGGTAGGGACCACTCGTCACCGATCTCGAAGACCGGCGGCGGCGGGAGCGCGGCGGACAGCGACGTCCCCTTCGGCTCGATCCGCACCTCGTCGAACAAGATGATGTCGTCTCCGCCCCAGGGACACACGAGGCGCACGCGCACTCGCTGCTCGTCGAGCCGCGGGAAGTGCGCCACGCCGTCCGGAGCACGAACTCCCGCGCGGAACCAGCCGCTGCCACCACCCGCGCCGAGCCACGAGAGTTCGCCCAGGTCCGGGTCCGGGCGCGGCGCGAAGCTGCCGTCGGCCTGCTCGTCCAACGGGTCCAGCACGACGTAGGGCACGGCTCCCCGCGCGCGCCAGGCGTCGAACCCGTCACGGAGGCTCAGCGTCAAGCTGCCGGTTCGCTGCAGCACGAGCATCACGCTGCCGTGTTCGGTCCAGGCGGCGGCCGGGATCAGCCGGGTGCTCTCGTGGAGTTCGTGCTCGATCGCCAGGGGCAACGGATCCATGCCCGCCGGCACCTGCAGCGCGAAGCTCCCATCCTCTGCGCTCATGCCGAGTTCCCATTGCGACTCCACCAGCGCGCGATCGGGCTCCCCGGCTGGGCCCGTGGCCTCGAAATCACGGTGGGCGAAGCGCAACGCCGCGCCGGAGACGGGCGTGCCGTCGTCGAAGCGCAGCTTGCCGTACACCGTCTGCGAGTCGAGCACGATGCGGTCGGCGGCGCCCACGACGACGACGCGGCCGAGGAACGGGGCGTGCCCGGGCGCGCGCACCGAGAGCCGCCAGGCCGCGCTCAGGTCGAAGTCGACCCGGCCGCGGGTCGCCAGGATCCGGAACCAGCCCGTGCCGTCGGTGCGCGACCGGCCGAGCAGCGCGATGTCGTGCCCCCCGTGGTGGCCCCAGATGTCGCGGTACAGCACGACCCGTGCGCCGGGCACGGGCAGACCGTTCTCGTCGACCACCTGCGCGACCACGCTGCGTCCGTCGGGGGCGAGGGACACGCTGCGTTCGAAGGCCTGCAGCGGAGCGGCCACATCGCGCTGCACGAAGCGCGTCGTGACCCGCCCCGCAACGGGACCCGGCAGCGGCTCGACCTGCGGCGGCGCGCTGAACAGCTCCTCGAGACGCGACCCGACAGCGTCCGGCGTGACCTGCGGGGCGCTCCGCTTCCGACCGTCGAGCACGCCTCGCGCCGACGGCGACCGCACCGACGCGTCGGGCGCGCGAGCGAGCCACCACCAGACACCCAGAGAGGCGACCACGACAGCCCACGCGACCACTGCCCAAGCCCGGCTTCGCGTCGTCCCGTGGCCCAACCTCGGCGACTCCCGCGCGCCGCACCCTCCGCGGACCGAATGGCCACGACGCATGCACAGTCTACGGACTGTGACGCGGGTCCGTCGTGACCGACGGACAGCGACGTCATCGCGGGCGCCGTGTGCGCCCGGCGGCGCGAACTCAGTCGGCCAGCGAAGCCGCCATCAAGCAGCCGCGCGCGACGGCCGAGAGCGGATCACTCGCCAGGCGCACGTTGCCGATGGGCACCGGGAACTCGAACTTGCGCAGCTCCTCGGTCATCAGGTCCACGAAGCCCCGGGCCAGACTGGCCCCGCCGGCCACGGCGATCTCCAGCGGCGCGTCGAAGCGCGGCAGGTTCTCGGCGCCGTCGAAGCTCTTGCGCAGGGTCGACAGCAGGTAGCCGACGTACATGCGGTAGCAGAGCGCGATGGCCACTTCCTCGCGGTTGCGGGGGGCGCGCAGGTCGACGTCACCCTGCTTGAGCGCGCGCGCGCGCTCGCGATCGATCCCCAGGACTTCGGCGATGCGACCGTCGATCCAGTCGCCGCCGCGAGCCACCGAATGGGACGTCACCGGGCGTGCCTGCCAGGAGACGCACACGTCGGACACGCCGCCACCGCAGCTGATGCCGATGCCCGTGAAGCCCTGCCCCATGAACTCGCTGTAGACCACGGCGTGGCCCTCGTCGAGCGAGTAGGCGCTGTAGCCGAGCCGGTAGAAGATGTCGGCCAGGATGGCGCGGTGCGCAGCGCGATCGACGCGTTGGTCGATGGGCGTCGACGGCATCGAGAAGCACACGGGCTCGCCGTGCGCGCGGGGAGCGGGCACGAGCCGTTCGATCAGGCAACGCGTCATCGTGTGACCGTCGCGATCGTGCGGGTCGAGGAAGCCGTTGGCCGTCGGCCGCTGCACCGTGTTGCCGACGTACAGGTTGGCCAGGTTGTAGGACGCGTCGCCCAGGACCCACAGGCGATCCTTCCACTCGGCATAGGGGACGTCGAGCTGAGTCAGCATGGCCGGCTTCATGGAGACATCCGGCGGCAGCTTGAGGAAGGCGTTGCGGTCGGTACGGCACACGCAGTGACCGTCCTCGTTGCGCTCGACCGCGAGCACGTGGGTCGACCCGAAGTCGATCCCGCGGCCGAGTCGCGTGGCGACCTCCGTGCGGCCCCAGTTGTCGGGGTTGCCGTAGGTCTCGGGCGCGTCGCGGCCGATCGTGGCGGCTCCGCCCGAGGACGGGCCGGGACCGGAAGAAATCGTGTTGTCCATGGCAGCGCTCATCGTGGGATCTCCTGGGTCCGTCCTCGTCACGCGCCCGTCGACCAGGCCGGGACGAGCTGTCCCGCACCGACCGACCGCAGCAGGGCGATGCCCTCGTCCAGTTCCGCGGCGCTCTGCCGCTCCTCGACGCGGATCTCGCGATAGTTGCCGCCCATGTCCGCCAGCGGCTCGGCCCGCCTCACGGGCGCGCGCGCCTGCGGGGCGGTGGCCGGCCCGCTGCGCAGAGACGACGCCATCTCGGCCAGCTTGGTGTCGAGCGAGTGGCGCAGTTCGTCGAAAGCCGCCCGGGTCGTGTCCTGCGTGTTCCGTCCGGTCAGCGCTTCGAGCGAGCTCTGGATCGAATCGAGGGCGTTGCGCGTCGACCCTTCGTCGGGCGCCGCCGTGGTGCGCTGGGCGATCGCGTCGAGCGTGGAGCGCACCGCCTGCAACTCACCGTCGAGACGGTCGATGGCGGCGAAGGCCTGACGCGCCGAGTCGTCGGCGCGGGTGGCCTCGACGACCGACGCCATGGCGTCGAGCTTCTCCTGCACCATCTCCTGCAGCGGGCCGATGGCCGCGGCGTCGCTCTGCAGCGAGCTCCGGTTGCCGTGCTTCTTCAGCAGCTTCTCCAGCGACTTCGCGTCGAGCGAGCCGGAGCGCTGCTCGAGTTGCGCAAGCTGCGTCTGGATGCTCTGCAACGCAGCGTTCAGCGAGGCGTCGGGCTGGGCCTGTGCGCGCTGCTCGAGGTTGGCCAGCGTCATCTGCATGTCGCGCAGGGCCGCGTGCACCGAGGCGTCGGGGCCGGCCGGTGCGCGCTGTTCGAGATTGGCCAGCGTCATCTGCATGTCGCGCAGGGCCGCGTGCACCGAGGCGTCGGGCCCGGCCGGTTCGCGCTGCTCGAGGTTGGCCAGCGTCATCTGCATGTCGCGCAGGGCGGCGTGCAGCGAGGCATCGGGCTGGGCCGGCTCGCGCTGTTCCAGGTTGGCCAGGGTGGCCTGGATGTCCTGCAGCGCCGTGTTCAGCGAGGCATCGGTCTGCGTCGGGTCGCGCTGTTCCAGGGTGGCCAGCGTCATCTGGATGTCCCGCAAGGCAGCGTGCATCGACGGGTCCGGCTGGGGCGCCGGCGCTTCCCGCTGCTCCAGGTTGGCCAGCGTCATCTGCATGTCGCGCAGGGCGGCGTGCAGCGACGGGTCGGGCTTGGCGCTGGGCGGTTCGCGCTGCTCGAGGTGCGCCAGGGTGGTCTGGATGTCCCGCAGGGCGGCGTGCATCGCCGCGTCGGGATCGGACGGCTGACGCTGTTCCAGGTTGGCCAGCGTCATCTGGATGTCCCGCAGCGCCGTGTGCATCGACACGTCGGGATCGGACGGCTGACGCTCCTCGAGCGCGGCCAGCGTGGCCTGGATGTCCCGCAGGGCCCTGTGCGTGGACGGGTCCGGTTGCACCGAGGGGTTCTCCACCATGGAGCGCACGTTCTTCAGCTCCTCGAACAGGCCGCCGAGGGTGCGACGCGACCAGTCGATCTGGTCCGTGGTGCGTTCCTGGATGCCCGACAGTGCGGCTTCCAGCGTCTCCATCTGCCCCTGCAACGGCTCGGTCCCGCTGACCTCCGGACGGGTCGCGAGCTCCGTGACCGCGTCACGCAGCTCAGCCAGTGCATTGCGCGTCTCGGCCTGAGGTGCTCCGGCCTCGGCGCGCAGGGCGGCGAGGTTCTCGCGCAGCGACTCGAAGCGTTGTTCCAACTCGCCGGACAACGCCTCGGCACCGGGCCTGGAGGCCAGGCCGTCCAGCGTCGAGCGCAGCGATTCGAAGCGTTCGTTGAAGTCGCTGAACACGGCGTCGGCCCCGGGCTTGGAGGCCAGGGCACTCAGCGTGGAGTCGAGCGCATCGAAGCGCTCACTCAATGCACCGACGAGTGCGTCGGCGCCGGGCTGCGACGCCAGTTCCGCCAAGGAGTTCCGCAGCGAATCGAAGCGTGCCTCGAGGTCACCGAACACGGCTTCCGCGCCGGGCTTGGTGGACAGCGTGTCCACCGCGGAACACAGGGAGTCGAGCCGACCGCCCAGTTCGCTGATCACGGCATCGGCACCCGGCTGGGCGTTCAGGCTGTCGACCGACGCGCGCAGCGACTCGAAGCGCTGCTCGAGGCCATCGAACACGGCCTCCGCTCCGGGCTGGGCGGCCAGCGAGTCCATCGACGCGCGCAGTGACTCGAAGCGCTGGTTGAAGTCGTCGAACAACGCGGCGGCGCCGGGCTGGGCGGCCAGCGAGTCCACCGACGTGCGCAGCGACTCGAAGCGTTGGTTGAAGTCGTCGAACAACGCGGCGGCGCCGGGCTGGGCAGCCAGCGCGTCCACCGATGCGCGCAGCGACTCGAAGCGCTGCTCAAGGCCATCGAACACGGCCTCTGCTCCGGGCTGGGCGGCCAGCGAGTCCACCGACGTGCGCAGCGACTCGAAGCGATCGTTCAGGATCCCGAGCGCGGCTTCCGGGCCGGGTCGGGCGGCCAGCGACTCGACCGACCCGGTCACGGCTTCGAGCGCCGACACGACCGAACCGTCGGAGGCCGTCCAGCGGGATTCCCAATCGGTCAGGCTGCCCCGGATCGCCTGGAGCGCCGAGCTGATCTGAGGGTCGCGCTCATCCCAACGGGCTTCCCAATTGGCGAGCGTGCCGCGTACGTCGTCGAGCGCGGCGACGAGCGTCGGGTCGGGCTGACGCTTGGCGGAGATCGCCTCGCGGAGTTCGGACAACGCCGAGAGCACGGCCGGATGAGCATCGTCCCAGCGGCCTTCCCAGCCGGTGAGCCGCTCGCGCAGGGCCTCGAGAGCACCTGCCGTCGCGTCGTCGCCCTGAGCGTCCTGCCGTGTCCATTCGTCGACGCGAGTACCGAGGCCATCGAGCGCCTCGAGCACACGCGGGTCGGCCTGCGGCGTCCACTGATCGAAGCGCCCGCGGAGTTCTTCGAGCACCTGGGTCAGTTGGTCGGGTGAGGCCGAGGGGCGCTCGAGCAGCTTGGTGACCGAGGCCGAGAGCTGTCCCCACGCCGCTTCGTCGGGCCCCGCCGGGCGCTGTTCGAGACGCGCAAACGCGGCCTGCACCTCGTGCTGCAACTGTGCGAGTGCAGGATCGGTCTGACCGCCCTGCTCTTCCAGCGCACCGATCGCGGCACGCAGTTCGCCCATGGCCTTGATCAGCGACGGGTCGCTGCGCGAGGGCTGTTCGAGTTGACTCGCAACCGAGCCCAGCGTCACCTTGATCTCCTCGAGCATCGCGCCGAACGAGGCCTCGGGGTCGGCGGGCCGGGACGCGAGCATGCCGCGCAGTTCCTCGAGCGCCGAGACGAGCGACGGGTCGGGAGCGCCAGCCTGGGCGCTCCATGCATCGAGGGTCGCGCGCAGTTCGGAGAGCGTCCGGGTGACCGACTCGTCGGTGGCGCCGCTGCGCTCGGTGAGCGTGTCGAGCTTGGCGGACAGGGCCTGCCCTGCGGTTCCACTGGTCGACTGGAGTGCGTTGAAGGCCTCGAGCAGCTCCTCGAATCTCGTGCTCAGTGTCTCGTCCACCGCCCCCTGCTGCGACTGCAACTCGCGGAAGGCCTGTTCGAGCCGACCGAAGTTCGCGTTCAGGGAGTCGTCGGTGCTGCCGGAGCTCGACTGCAACGCGCTCAGCGCCTGGCTGATCTCGCCGAGCTTCGCGTTCAGGGACTCCTCGGCACCGCCGGAGCTCGACTGCAACGCGCTCAGCGCCTGGCCGAGCTCACCGAGCCTGGCGCTCAGCGATTCCTCGACATGGCCGCGCTCCACCTGCAGCCCACGCAAGGCTTCGTCGAGCGCGCCGAACCTGTCGGACAACAGCTCTTCGTTGCGCGACTGCAACCCGTCGAGGGCCTTGCCGAACTCGTCGAACCGGTTGGTCAGGGCCTCGTCTGCCTGGCCGTGGCGCGACTGCATCGTGCTCAGGGCGTTGCTCAGATCGTCGAGCAACGAGAGCATGGCCGGATCGTTCTCGTTGGAACGCGCCTGATCCTGCTCGATCAGGGCGCGACTCTCGGACACGGCCCTGCGGCACTCGGCGACGGAGGTCTGGATGCGTTCCAACGCCTCGGACAGACTCGTGTCGGGGCTGTCGGAACGCTGCTCGAGCTTGGTGAGTGTGGCCTGCATCGTGTTCAGCAGGCTGCGCGAATCGTCCTGGGCAGCCTGCTCATCGCGCGCCTCGGCGCCGGAGCGCAGGTCGGCGACGTCCTGGCGCAGGGCCTGCAAGCCTTCGCCCAGGCGCTCGGACGACTGCTCGAGCCGGCCGGTCCGCGCCTCGGCATCACCCGCGAACGCCACACCGAACTCCTCGAACCGGCTGCCGAGCCAGTTCATCAGGCGCTTCTCCAGCGACGCGACCTGTGAACTCTGTTCGCGCATGCCGCTCGCGAAGGCGTCGAGCTGGTCGGTGGAGGTCTGGTCGGTCGACTGCGAAGCCCACAGGGTGCGCAGCGTCTCGACCTCGGCACGAACGTCATCGAAGAGCGCGCGCACCTCCGCGTTCACCTCGGACTGGCCGCCCGTGGTGCGCTCCTGCAGGGCGGCCCACTGGGTCTGCCACTGCTCGTTCCACTCCTGCCGCAGGCGTTCCTGGTGCTCTTCGAACGCGCGGCTCATGCTCTCGGTCTGCTCGGCGAAGGCGCGGGCCGTGGCGGCCTCACGCTCCTTGGCCGCCTGGCGCTCCTGGGCGAACGTCTCGCGCCACACCGCACTGAGGGCCTCGGTGTCCGGGGCCGAGCCGAGGTTGGCGACGGCTTCACCCATCTGGCCCAGCTGGCGGGTCAGGGCGTCCAGCGACGCCGCCCCGCTCTCGATCGAGCCGGCGGTCGAGCCACCGATCGCTTCGGCGAGCTGGGCCAGGCGCTCCTCGAGGCGGAGTTCGGCGTGGCGGGCGTTCTCCTCGCTCCACCCACGCAGACGGTCCAGCATGTCGTCGAGGGCGGTCACGTCGAACACCTGCTGACCCAGGCCCCCGACCGCGGTCTTCAGTTCGACCAGTGCCGCGGCCGTCGTGCCCTCCACCTCGCTGTGGATGGCGCGCAGTTCCTCGTCCTTGCCGCGCAGGGCATCGTCGCGTGCGCCCAGCTCTGCCTGCGCCTCCTGCAACGAGCGCTCGGTCTGCTCCAGGCGGACACGCAGATCATCCAGCTCCTGGGAGTCGTCACCCACATCGGCGTCTCGCGCCGACATGGCCTCGATGCGCTCCTGCAACTCACGCCGGTTGGCCTCGAGCTGCTCACGACCTGCGTCGAGTTCGGCATCCTTGCCCGCGAGGGTCTGCTGCAACTCGCGCTCGACGCCCTCCGCGTGGCGCACCTGCTGCATGAGTTCGGCGATGCGCTGCTCGAACTCGCCGATGCGTTCCTGGGCCGCGTCGGCGCGCTCACGCATGCCGTCGAGCTCACCCCGAGCATCGTCGTCCCGATCCCCGAGGCGCTCGCGCAGCGTGCTCTCGTTCGCCTCGAACTGAGCGATCTGCTCTTCGTACTCGGCCACGGCGTCCTTCAGACGCCGGATCTCCGCATCCGCCTCGGCCTGCATGCGGGCCACGCGACCAAAGCGTCGCCGAGCGTGCTCGACCAATCGAGCCCGCTCGTCGGCATCCAGACCCGAGGACTGACGCGCCACGGCGTCGGCCACACTGGCGCGGATCAGCTCGAGGATCTTCGCCTTCGAGACCACGCGCACGTGCCGCTTGCCGGCCTTGGCGAGGTCGTCGAGGGAACGCCGTTGGGCGTGAGACTCCATCCACGCATTCACGTCCTTGCCGCCAGACGGCTCGGAGGAACGGGACGGGGAGACAGGAGACGGACTGCTCTCGTGAACCATAAGCACCCCTTTCGGCCATTCGGACCCCGGATCTTGCCGCCACCTTCGGCGCAACCGGGCGGAAACCTAAGTCACTGGCTGAAAGGAACTTGGGAGGCCGGCTCAGGGCCGGCAGCGGGGCCGGCCGAGAAACGAGTCGGAGCGCTCGCCGCCGAGCGGACGAGCGGCCGCAACCGAGCGGCGAGCGGAGACCGCCCGCCAGGCGAAGCCGAGAGCGGCCCGCGAGCCGGCCGCCTCCGGCTCTCGGGCGGTGCTCACTGCCGCAGAACGAACCAGGAGATCTCGCCTGCGGTGACCACTTCGGTGTGCTGGAACACGCCCGTCTGCACCCCGAGCGAGAGCGGCGCCGCTCCACCGGCGTCGTAGCGCACCACGGTGTAGTTCTGGCCGTCGTGCCAGCGGGGGTACTGCGTCGGATCGATGCTGAAGTCGATCTCGAACACGCCCGACTGGGTCGGATCGACCCACGGGTTGGTGACCACGAAGGCCAGCGAGTTGGCATCGCCGCCCGGCGCGTCCTCGGGCGCCTGGAACATCCCCGGCACGAGTGCCGGCCCGATCGCGTTGGGATAGGGCTCGCCCAGCGTCGGCAGCGGGAACTCCTCCGTGTACACCGGCGTCATCAGGTACGGCGTCTCCGGATCGGGCTCGATCTCCACGCCGGGGATCCCGTCGAACGGCGTTCCGCCGACCTGGGTGATGGTGTACGCGGGCAGGCGCCGGATCGTCCCGTTGTGCCAGTTGCGCAGGCCGAACGCGCCGTTGCCGAGCGTCGGCAGGTCGCCGCGCAGGGCGGTGGTGATGTTGCCCAGGTACTCGTAGAACGGCGTGTTGAAGATGTTCTTGGGCTGCACCGTGAAGCCGAGGTGCACGTCCGGCGGGGTCGGCGGGACCTCGGTCTCGCTGTCACCCGCACCGGTGCCTACCGGGTCGATCACGTCGCCCTGGGAGTTGCCGGCGAACTCGTCGTCCACGTCGTCGAACGGGTTGAGCGAGTTGATGATGCCGGCGAAGTCGAAGAAGGGCGCGATGGCGAAGCGGTCGGAGAAGATCGGGATCAGCTCCAGCGCCGGCCGCGTGAGCCCCGGGATGTTGCCGAACGTGAACACGTTGTTGGCCACGGACCAGGCACGGCGGCCGGTGACCGTCGGCACGGCCGTCGTGATGCGGCTGATCTTGATGTTGTCGTAGATGGCCCGGAAGAACGGGATCGTGACCGCGTTCGACATCGCCTCGGCGTCGGGGTGCGCCGGGTTGTAGTTGGCGGACATGAGATTGCCCGCCGGGTCGACGTGCATGATGTCGGCCTCTTCACTGAAACGCCCGACCACGTACTCCATCGACACGACGAAGTCGTCCGGCACCGGAGCGAGCGCGCCGAGACCGGTGCGCAGGTCGGCGAGCTGTCCCATCTTCTCGTCGTACATGTAACGACCACCGCCGGGCGGGAACGCATGCTTGCTCGCATCGTCCCCGTAGTTCGGCGCCGTCAACCAGAAGTCGAGGTAGATGCCGTTCATGTCCGTGAACTCGGCGATCTCGAGCAGGTTCAGCGGAAGGAAGGAACGCCACCACGAGTTGCCGGCGTCCAGCAGGCCCATGCGCGGCGGACCGTTGGGTTCGGGGCCGAAGATCGGATCCCCGTCCTCGTCGATGAGGAACGCGTCGAACACGTCGAGCTGCAACGGCGTGGGGTTGACGATCGGCGGCTCGGCTGCGGTGTAGTCGGCGCCCTGGCTGCTGTTGTAGTAGAGCGAGACGTGGTGATCGAACTGCTTCTGCGCTTCGCGCACAGCCGCCCCCAGCGACGGACGTGCCGGCAGGTAACCGTGCAGCAGGAAGTGACTGAAGGTGTCCGGCGCGTGCCACTGGTACCAGATCGTGCTGACGTCGCTGCCGAGCACGCGCGTCATGTCCATCATCTGACGGTTGATCAGGTCCATGTGATCGCCGTCGAAGCCGGGCTGGAACAGGACCTCGGCCACGATGTCCTTCACACCGGGCAGCATCGGGTTGGCGGGCGACGCCACGGGGCCGTCGTACCAGGACACCTCGTTGTCGAGGAAGAAGCGGTAGGCGTCGGCCACATCCCACCAGTCGCCTTCGATGACGCCCAGGCGCACGGCGTAGGGCGTCGTGTACTGCTTGCTGTCGTAGATGTCATCCGGCACGTGCCGGAAGTCGAATCCGACCCACCCGGGAGTTCCGGCGGTCGAGTCGTTCTGCACCCGGAAGATCATGTCCTTCCAGTAGTGGTCGCCGACGTCGGCGGTGAAGACGAAGCAGTTCGAGCGGGGCTTGGCGCCGTCGTAGTAGGCGCCGAGGCTGACCGGCAGATAGTTGTCCTCGCGATCCAACCACGTCGGGAACGGGTGATCGACGTGCGTGGGCTCGGTGATCAGGCTGCCCGAGACCCACGGCACCACGAGCGCGTCGTTGCCCGTGTCGAAGGACTGCACGCGGATGTCGGGGTAGGTGACGTGTGTCGCGTAGAACGGCAACGCGCCGGGCGAAGTCAATCGGAACGACAGGCGCGTGACACCGAAGGGGTAGCCGGGCGCGACACGCCAGTCGGTGACGATGAGGAAGCCCGCCGATGCGCCGGCGAACGTGATGCGCCCCGACCAATAGGCTTCGATGCGGGCGGACGGCTGGACCACGCGCACGGCATCGAGCGACAGGGAGTCGAGGCTGCCCAATGTCGGGTTCGCGCAACCTGTCGAGTCGCACACCGAACCGTCCATGGAGAACTCGAACCACTCCATGGGCTGGACGCCCTTGGCGGCCAGGCGCAGCGTCCAACTGCCCGAGCCCGTCGCCATGAGGATCGGCGAATCGGGATCGGCCTTGGGCGTGATCGACTCGAGTTCGAAGCGCGTCCCGTCGCGTCGGAAGTCGAAGACCAGGTCCTCGTTCTCCAGCTTGGTCTGGGCCGCGACCGGGTTGACCGAGTCTCGGCCGATGTCGATCGGCTCGAGCTGCGGCGCCGCGTGTGTCGTGCTGGGCAGCAGGCACGCGGCCGCGAGGGCGAGTCCGACGAGGCGAATCGTGACGCAAGCGCGGGCGGGGCGGGGCGAGATCATCATGGGTTCGCTCTCAGGTCTCAACGCTGCGTCAGGTCGATGACGTTCATGTAGATGTCGGGCGCCCCGATCGGCACCTGGCCCACGTGGGGATCGCCCGGCGGGAGGTTCTCGGGCAGGGTCCACGAACGGCGGTCATCCCACACCACCGCGGCCCGCCGCTCGCGCGACCAGAGCTGCGGGTAGGCCGAGCGTGACGTGCCGGGGCCGGCGGGCTTGGTGGTGATGCTCACCGGCAACGTCCAGTTCGCGCCCGCGTCCACCGACCAGCAGGCCTGGATGTCGAACCAGACCCCGAAGCCCGGATCGGCGTGCATCCACGTGGCGAACAGCTTGTCGGGGTCGTTCACGTCCGCCGTGACCTGCGCGCGCGGCAACGCGAACACGATGCCCTTCTCGGGGTACGGGGCACCGCCCTGACTGAGTTGCATCTCGGTGCCCCAGGCCTGCCCGAGCGCCGACGCCGTGAAGACGTTGCTGAGCACGAGGGTCGGCGTGGGGAGCGCCGCCGGAGGCAGGTCGACGCGTCCGTAGAGCGCGTGCACACGGGTCGTGGACGTGCTCGCGTCGTGGGTCGTCTCGAGATCGACCTCGAGGAAGAGCGGCACCGTGCCACCCGGCGGGGGCGAGCAGGCACCACTGACCGCCACCTCGGACGGCTGGTAGTTGAGTCCGTGGTCGAGCGACCAGTTGGAGTAGAGGCAGGTCTCGAGCGCCGACCCGGAAGTGCTGAAGGAGACCCAGGCCACCATGACCAGACCGCTGCCGCCGGCCTTGTCGGCCACGATCTGCACACCACTGGCCGGGTCGTCGACCGACTCGATCAGTTGGTCCGGCCCGAAGCCGAAGCCTGCGACCCACGAGCGCGTGAACACGTCGTGTTCGCCGAAGCGGCGGTCCAGGTACGCGACGTAGGCCTTGCCCGTCCCATCACAGGCCACACGTGGCCCCTCGGAGTGACCGAGCGGCGTGGAGTTGACGACCATCTGGTTCGTGAACGACGCTCCCCAGTCGGCCGACGCCACCAGGTAGACCTGGTCCTGCAAGCCGTTGTTCTGAGCCCAGACCACAAACACCCGCCCGCCGTCATCGGCACAGATCTCGGGTTCGCTGGCGTAGCCCGAGGGCGTGTTGAGCGTGACCGGCACGCTCCATGTCGTGCCCGCGTCGACCGAGCGCGCGAACCGGATCCGCTCCGTGTCGCCGTTGAACTTGTGCCACACCGCGTAGAGATGCGCGATCCCGTCGGTGGCGATCTCCGGCGCCGAGGCGTTGCCCGCCGTGCTCAGCTTGACGTCACTGGTGTTCAGCGTCGCGCCGAAGTTGCGCGCCCGGCGGTAGTAGATCGCCCACTCGGGATCGCGGTAGTCCTGCCAGACCATGTGCAGCGCGTCGTCGCCGGTGCCCGTGATGCGCGGCACCGTCGAGGTGGAGAGCCCTGCGGGGCCGGTGTCGACACGCGCGTCGGTCCCCACTTGCTGGGCCGCCGGTTCGGCCGGCGCGAGCAGCGCGAACGCCAGGGCGCTTGCAAGCCCCAGCCTTCCCGGTCGCCCCCACCGACGTCGTCGCGTGCGGGATCCGTTCTGTGTGAACGGACCGAGGTCACCCCTGACTGGGCCCATGCTCGCCTCCCGAGGTCGAGTGCACTGCCGGCGGAGCCCGGACGAGCACCCCCCGACGTTCGGGCGGGAGGGACGGAATTCGCCCAGGACGAGCCGAAGTATAGAGGCACCCGCCCCCGCGGTGTGCTCCGACTTGGTGCGGGTCGCGGCAGCGTGCGCCACCGACGCGCCCACGCGAGTGGCGAATCGGCTTATGATCACCGCCAGCGCCGGGGAGCGAGGGAGCCCGCGGGCACGGGGGAAGATGCGCCACATCACGAGCAGCGCCGCGAGGCGCGGGCCGGGCAGGGTGGGCCCTTGGCCATGAATCAACAACCCGACGATCCGTGGGCCGCCTTTCGGGGCGAGGGCCTGCGCGAACTCCTCGATGGACTCACGGCCCATGCGGCGCACCGCATGGGCTGGGTGCCCGGCCGATGCGCACGCATCGGCGGCCGCGCTCCGGATGACTTCGTCTTCGACGCGGTCGTGAACATGCTCGCGTCCCCCCCACCCGGACTGAGCGCGGCCAACCTCCCGGCGATGGCTCGGCGCGAACTCGAACGCCTGATCGAGGCGGCGTCGGGTCGCCGCCCCACTCTCCGCCCCCCCGCTGTCGAGGACGACGACGATCAGCTGGCGCGGGGGCTGGGTTCGTGAAGCACCCCGCCGAGGCCCCACGATGAACGGTCCGCACGAAGTCAGGGCCTACCTGCGTTCGGTGGGACTGGATGGTGGGACACCGGGGCTGGCCCGCCGTCTGTTGAGCGAAGTCGAGCGACGGCAGCTGGAACCTGCGTCCCCGGCACTGGCGCGCAACCTGCGGGCACTGACCGGCGCCAAGACGGCGCGCGAGATGCTGCGTGAGCTGGACCGATCCACGCAGCCCCTGTCGCCCCGGGCCGACGCCTCCCCGCCGCACGCCGCAGGCGCTCGCGGTGAGGCCTCGGGCATCATCGACGCACTCCTCGAACGGCTCGGTGCACGGCACGACTTCGAGCAACGCTACGAAGTCCTCGAAGAGCTCGGCAAGGGCGGTATGGGGCGCGTCCACAGGGTCCGCGACCGGATCCTGCAACGCATCCTCGCCAGGAAGACGCCGCGCTCGGCGGCCGATCAGCACGTCTTCGTCCACGAAGCGGTGATCAGCGCCGGCCTCGACCACCCCGGCATCCCGCCGGTGCACGAGTTCGGGGTCCACGAGGAGCGGCCCTACTTCGTGATGAAGCTCGTCGAGGGCGCGGAGTTCGGGGACATCGCCGCTCAGGTCCACGCGCAGCACGATGGCTGGTCGCTGCATCGAGCGGTGGGCGTCGTCAGGCGGATCTGCGAGGCCGTCGCCCATGCTCACGACCGGGGCGTGATCCACCGCGACATCCAGCCGCGCAACGTGTACGTGCAGACCAACGCCGAGCCCTTCGTCATCGACTGGGGACTGGCGCGCATCCTCCGCCCGCTGCTCTGGAAGCAAGGCGGCAACGACCTCGTCCCGGCGGACGAACGGATCCCGACCTACTCCGAGAAGCGGCTGCGTGGCGTGCTGCCCTTCGTGGCCCCCGAGATCACGGACGATGGCCGCGCCGCCGACGAACGCTCCGACATCTACTCACTCGGCGCGTTGCTCTACCTGCTGCTCGCCGGCAGTGCGCCCTTCTGCGACCCGATTGCCGCCCAGTCGCCGCCGTCGACGCCGGACCCGGAACTCTCCGCTCCGCGCCCCACGCCGATCACGATGCTCAACCCCGGTGCTCCGGCGGCACTCGTGCTGATCTGCGAGACCGCGCTGGCCCCCGCCCCCGAGGCCCGCCACCAGTCGGCACGGCGCCTGGCGCAAGCACTCGGGGACTACTTGGAGGACGCCAGCGAACTGGGCCGTCGGGAGCGCCAGGCCCGGAAGGAGAGTGACCAGGTCGCTCGCTTCCTGATCTCGACCTTCGAAGCGATCGACCCCGTCAACGCCCAGGGCCGCACGGTCGATCTGCGCGTGTTGCTCGACCGCGCGGCGAGCCGACTGCTCGACGAACCGGAGCCGCTCGACCGACCGGGTACGGATCTCGCCTATGCCCTCGGCAGGATCTACCTGCGGCTCACACCGTACGAGCAGGGCGTCGCGTTGCTGCGACGAGCGTACGACGTACGCCGCGAACTCTACGGCCCCGAGGACGAACGGACGCTCGTCGCCGCGACCGAGCTGGGGCACGGGCTCGACTTCCTGGGTGATCACACCGCAGCGATCGAACTGCTGCGCGACACGCTCCGGAACCAACACCGTCTGCGCGGAGGAGAGCTGCGTCAGGACACCATGCTGACGACCTTCTTCCTGGCCGAAGCCCTGCACAAGTCCGGACACCGCGAAGAGGCCCTCCCACTCTACGAGCGCGCACTCCGCGGCCAGCGGGAAGTCCTCGGACACGACGATCCCGACACGCTCAACACCATGCACAGCCTGGCCCAGTTGCTGGACAAGATGGACTTCGGCGAGCGTGCCCTCGAGATCATGCGCACCGTCCACGAGACCTGGCTGCACCTCGACGGACCCGACCACAAACAGACCTTGATCACCGCCACCGACCTGGGCGGCATGCTGCGCGACACCGATCTCCTCGCGCAGACCCTCGAACGGCAGACGAACGTGCTCGGCCGCGATCACCCGGACACGCTCACGACCATGAGCAACCTGGCCGGGCTGCTCATGTCGGAGCAACGCATCGACGAGGCCGGCCTCCTGCTCGAGGAAGCCGACCGACGACTCAGGCTGCTGAAGCGCCCCGCGCACAACCGCATGGTCAGCGTGCAGACGAACCTGTGTCAGTACCTGCTCAAGCGCGACCGCGCGCCGGAGGCTGAGCGCTGCGCCCTCGACGCCCTGGAGAACGCGAGGCTCTCCCAGGGCGCCGACCCCCTCGTGGTGGCTCGCCTGAAGCACTACCTGGGCCGCGCCGAGATCGCGCAGGAGCGCGCAGACGATGCGCTCGTGAGGCTCGCCGCCGTGTTCGAGGACTACGTCGCGGAGGGCCGGCGTGCCGCAGGGTTCTGCAACGAGCTCCGGCTCGAACTGGCCGAACTCCACGAGCAGCGCGGCGACCGGGATCGGGCCCGGGCCATGCGCCGCCGCAACGACGCATGACCCGTTGCCGGTGCGCCCCGTCAGCGCGCCGTCCCCGAGATGACGTTCGACAACGCGAGACCGTGCTCGGCCGTGTCGTCGTCGATCCACATCTGGAAGTACAGCTTGTCGCCGGGAAGCAGGTCCGTCGGCAGCGTGTAGACGTATGCGAGACGGCCTTCGGCGTCCGTCGCCAGCCCGCCGAGCACGACCTCGCTCACCGGGACGTCGACGTCCCGCAGCGCGTCGTGCTCCAGCGCCGAACCGATCACCAGCTCGACGCTGCGTGACGCGCGCGCCACCTGCAGGACCAGCGTCACCTCGGCTCCCGCGGCCAGGGCGCCTTGCCCCACGAGCGCCGGCGCGCCGCTGGCTCCGGAGACACCCACGCGCTCGTCCGCCCACGGCGTGAACGACACGACGCGCACTTCAGGACCCACGGCCGAGGACATGAGCAGGTCGCCGAGACCGTCGCCGTCCACGTCGCCCATGGCAGCGAAGACATCGCCCAGGCGCGCGTCCGCCTCGGGGCCCGACACCGTCTCGATCAGCGCTCCGTCCGCGCCGCTCAGGACGTGGATCGCGCCGGCATCGAGCGCCGCGTCGTCTGCGCCCGACTCCGTGATGGCCAGATCGGGGACGCCGTCCCCGTCGAGGTCACCGACCGCCGCCACACGCCGACCGAACCCGGTCCCACTCGTCGCACCGACGAGATCCAGCAGCTCGGCGCCATCGGCACCGGAGAGCAGGCGTGCGTAGCCCGCGTCCGATCCGATCAGGACGTCGCTGACGTCGTCACCATCCACGTCACCGACGTTGGTCGCCGCGCGGCCGAACTGGTCGCCCGGTGCATCGCCGGTCACCACGATCGGAGGCTCTTCGAGAGCCACGAGCAGCATGGCGTAGTCGGCCGCCGGACCGGTGACGATCGGCACCGGCTCGGTGTTCGGCACGAGGTCGACGCCGCCGACGACGACGGAGCCCAGCTCGGAGCCCGGATCACCCAGATAGACTTCGATCGTGCTGCCGTCGACGCCGGACGACAGATACGCCGCGCCGTCTCCGCCCCCGGCCTGGGGCGCGCCGATGATCAGGTCGTCGACACCGTCCCCGTCCCAATCGCCGATACGATCCAGGGCCTCGCCGAAGCGACTGCCCACGGGCCCGGTGATCTCGTGCAACGGCGTGCCGTCGTAGGCGGAGAGGATCACCACCGTGTCCCGGCCAGGGGCACCGACGGCGAAGTCCTCGATGCCGTCCGCGTTCCAGTCCACGCTGCGCGTGATGCTCGCCCCGAACTCGGCGCCCGCGCTGCTCCCCGGGAGCTCGCACAAGCACAACAGGTCGTCACCGGAGTAGAGCAGGACGCGCCCGACGTCCGTGCCGAAGGTGTCATCGCGGGGCAGGCCAACGGCCAGATCGGGGACAGCATCGTTGTCGATGTCACCGATCGAGCGCCCCATGTCGGGCAGCGCCGGAAGACCGACGACCAGCTCGACCATCTGCGCCCGGGCGGGAACCGTGGCCGCGAACCAGACGACCAGGACACAAACGCACTTCGATGCAAGACTCATGGAAGCTCTCTCTCTGCAGGGAGAAGCCACCACGTGTGAGCTGGGCGCCCGCGAGCGGCCGGTGAGGAACGGCCCGGCGTGCGGACCGCTCCCACCGACGACACCGAAGGTCTTCGAAGCGCCCGTTCAGGGGTGACGAGCTGCGACGCTCAGCGCACTCGAACCTGCGCTGTACAGAACGTCACCTCGAACGCGACTTGATCAAACCCGGCATCGACTCGTAGGATCCCTCACGATCCGAAGGCGGTCGAAGCTTGCGACCTCTCTCCGACTCCGGATCACGGGGAGCTCATTCGTGGCTGTTCTCCAGATCGACTCTCTCTAGTTTGGTCAGGGAAGTGATGGTCAAGACCCAGGCCGTTGCAGGCGTACTGCCTGGCCGCGAATCGAGCGCTCTCCCCGCGACGTGAGCACGCACACCAAGGCCGACGCGCTCGACCGGGTGCGAGGCCGGACTTACTCGTCGCGGCCGTCGGGCGGAAGCAATCGCCTGAGCTCCGACCGCGCGTGCTTGCGCGCACGTCCGTACGCCGAGCGCGCCGCGTCCGGCGAGGGGAAGCCCATCAGCTCGGCGATCTCGCGCATCGAGTAGCCGAGCTGGCGATAGGCGATGAGCTCGCGCTCGCGCTCGGACAACTGGGCGCGCACGAGCTCGAGCAACTCCTCCAGCTCTCGGCGCTCCATCTGCTCGAGCGGCGACGCAGCGGTCTGCCCGGCCACGCGCGACAGCTCCTGCTGGCCGAGTTCATCCGGCTGGGCCGGCAGACGCCGGTCCTCCGAACGCTTCTCGGCCATGGCCCGGCGCGCGTGATCACCGGCCCGATACTCCATGCGCTGCACGAAGAGCGCGATGAACTGGTCCAGCGTCTGGAACTCGAACGACGTGATCTCGGGCCAGAGGCGCAGGAAGACCGAGTTCGCCAGGTCGCTCGTCTCCATGATGCGCCGCAGCGGTGTCTTGCGACGCAACGTGCGCGCGCTGCCACCGCGGCGTTCGACCAGCGGGAAGAGGAAGTCCGCGAACTCGTTGCCGAGTCCGTCGGGGTCGTCTTCGATCCCGGCGTGCACCATGCACAGCACGGCATCGCGCGGCGAGCGCCCCTGCCGGATCAGGGCAGCCACACGCGCCGCGACCTCGGGTCGCTTCACATGGGCCACGCTGGAGGGACCGAGGCTGCCGGCGAAAGACGCGGCATCCGCCATCGGGTCGGCGCCGGCCTCGGGACTTCCGGGGCTGGCGTCGGAAGGACCGGAACTCGGCGGCAGATCGGGCTGCTCGCTCGGGCGCAGGTCATCCGGCTCGGGGGCCGGGAACGGGTCTTCGTTGGACATGTCGAGGATTCCGGACGGGCACCAGCTCGCCGGACCGCGACCGTCCCAACGGCCGCGGCCCCGAGAACGACGAGCATAGGGACTCGTCGCCATCGTGATTGCCGCGAACTGGGGCCTGTGGTCGGGTGGTCAGGAAACCAACAGGGAGTTGCATCAACCCAAGCGAGTTGGCGCACGAATTCGAACGCGATTTCGGCCCGGCTCTGCACGAAACTCGCGTGGGCCGGTCGGGTGAGCCCTCCGGCCACCGGCGCTGCCCCGTATGACGCCATCAGGTTGCACGAGTCCGGCCCTGTGCAGCTCGCCTCGTCGCTTGCAGAGCGCCCTCGTGCTCAGAGGATGTCGAGGATCTCGGCGACCGAGGGCAGGTTGGCGGCGTAGTTGTTGTCGGTGGCGATGGGCGTGTTCCAGGGGTAGCGCGTGCGCTCGCCCACGAGACCGAGTGCGACGCATGCGAATGCGCGCGACAACGCCGGAAGTCGCTCGTCCCGAGCCACCGTCTGGAGCGGAGCGATCGAGTCCACGTCTCCGATCAGACCGAGCGCCTGGGCCACGGCGGCCGTGACGCCGAGAGACTCGGCCGAACGCAGCGTCTCGACCAGCACGTCGACTGCCTCGGGGTCCGAGACCAGGCCGAGGGCCGTCGCCGTCTGCAGACGCAGGGTCGGCGTGATCGTCTCGTCGCGACACAGGGCCCGTAGCGTGGGCGCGGCAGGCACGTAGTCGAGCAGTCCCAGGGCGATGCACGCGTAACCCTGGAAGTCCTGATCGTGACTCGCCATGAGGTCGTCGTGGATCCGCTGCGCCATGGCGCGATCACCCAGCAGACCCAGTGCGACGGCGAAGGCCGACTTGTAGGACGGGTCGCGTTCGGCCCCGTAGGCCTCGCGCACCGCGGCGACGACGTCCGCCACGGCTTCTCCGTGAGCGCGTCCGTAGATCCCCGCCGCCAGGGCCGCCCAGCTGCGGTTGCTGCGGCGGGCAGGCGCTTCGACCTGCGCGACGAGCGTGCCCAGGATCAGCTCGTGCATGTCCTCGTGGGCGCCGGGGTCCGGGTCGGCCGCGCCGATCCGCGCCAGGCTCATGAAGGCGAAGTGGCGCGTCAGCAGGTCACCGCCGCCGTTCACCGTGTGGACCAGGGCCTCGATGGCGGCCGCGTCGCCCATGCGCGCCAGGCGCCCCAGGCCGATCGCCGCCGACTGTCGCACCACGTGCTCGTCTCGTTCGTCCGTGAGCACGTCCAGCAGGGCGGGGACGACCGTGCTCACGCCCAGCTTGCCCAGGGACGTGGGCACGTACGAACGCACGGCGGCATCGACGTGGCGGTCCCCGAGGATGCCGGCCAGGAACTCGGCGATGCGGTCCCGCTCCGCGTTGTCCATCAGGCCCAGGGCGATGATCGCGCAGGCTCTCAGGTCTCGTTCGCTCTCCGGGCTGCTGTCGACGATGTGCATCAGCGACTCGACCGAGGCCACGTCGTCGATCAACCCCAGGGAGATGGCCGCAAAGGCGCGCACCAGCCAGTGCACGTGCTCGTCGCCCACGGCGGCGCGACCGTCCGCGTCGTCGTTCATCAGGCTGCGCAACAACTCCTGCGCGTCACCATCGTCGAGCACGCCCAAGGCCAGCGTGGCCGAACTGCTCACGCTGAGTTGGTCGGCGGCCAGGCGCGGTCGGATGCTCTCGCCCACGCGCGCCTTGCCGGAGGCACGGGTGATACGCCCCAGCGCGAGCACCGTCGAGTCGATGATGTCCCGCTGTTCCTCGCTGTCCAACACGTTCATCAGGAACGGCACGACCTCGCCGTGGATCTCGGTGATCGAGGGGCGGCTCGCGGGGGCCGCAGCTGCCGGCCCGCGGCTGGTGAGATCCGCCACGCCGCCCGGGGCGCGCACGCTGCGCGCGAGGTGCCCCTTGAGGTCCAGGTACTCGTCCTTGTTGTTCTCCCACCAGAACTCCCAGCGCTCGCGACCCTCGATGATCGCGCTGTCCACGCTGTTCGTACCGCGCGCCGCCCGCCCGGAGGAGCGATCGGCGGCTCCGCGCGTGGACGCGGTGCTGCGCTTGGGACCCGAGGCCGACGACGTCGAGCGCCCCTTCACGCTCGCATCCGCGCCCAGCGGATTGGTCACCGGGGCCGCGCCCGAGGTGCCGGTCTTGTCACCGGGCCCCTTGTAGGCGCCGCCGTGTGCCGCCGCCTCCCCGGCCAGCACCGCGGACATCAACAGACTCCCGACGATCCCCAGCACACCGCCTGCCGACCCCGCCCAGGTGGTCGCCCGGCAGATCCAGGCGACGCGGCCAGCGGTCCGGTGCTCACGTGAGTCGAAGGCGTTCATGAGGTCTCCCGGGCAATGCCCGCAGGTCCGGGGTCCGGTGTCGGCTGCCCGCATGTCCCCCACGCGTGCACCAGGCTCCCCGGCGTCCCCCTGGAAACGGAGAACGAGTGGCCAGCGGTCGCGCCCGGGGCGAGATGCCGGGCAGCGATCACCCCCGGCAGCGATCACTGCGGGTGGCCGACCCCGGGCCCACGGCCGAAGCGCGCCCAGCGACCGTCGATCAAGCGTTCGTGCGGGCGGTAGCGCAGCTTGTAGGACATGGCCGCGCACTCGCCGATGGCGAAGCCCAGGTAGACGAAGCGCATGCCCCAGGCCCGGGCCAGCTCGACCTGCTTGAGGATCGAGTACACGCCCAGGCTGCAGTCGGTCAGGTCGGGATCGAAGAACGTGTACACCGCCGACAGGCTCTCGCGACCGCGGTCGGTGATCGCCACGGACACCAGGCGTCCGTCCAGGCGACAGCGCAACTCGAAACCGACGCAGCACGACTCCACCAGGAACGCGCGGTAGGACGCCATGTCGAGACCGCCGTCGTCGGCACTCGTCAGTCCGCGACCGTGCTTGTGACGCTGGAAGAGATCGACCCGTTCGCGATCCACGAGGACCGGCCCCAGTTCGACCTCGAGGCGTTCGTCGCCGCGCCGCAACGCACGCCGCTGGCTGCGACCGGCCCGGAAGTCGCCCAGCCGCAGCCGCAGCGGCTCACACGCCGAACACGCGGGACAGGCCGGGCGGTAGAGCAGCGAGCCGTGCCGGCGATCGCCCCGCGCCAGGCGCCGGTCGAGCTGCGGACCATCCAGTCGCCGCAACGGCAAGCGCGCGGCCAACCGCGCCACGCGATCGGGGAGATAGGGGCACGGCATCGCCTCGGCGCCGAGCACCATCTCGGGCGGATCGTCAGGGACGACCTCGAAGGAAGGCGGCAACGATGGGGACGGGTCCATTCCCGACGTCCTCGAACGACCATGGGCGCGCTGGCCGAGACCGTCCAACCTACTCCCCCTTCGCGAATCGTGCGAAGCGCTCTCCCCGCGCGTCGAGCTGGAGGCGGCGAGGCTCCCCATCAGCCGGCTCCTCCGCGTTCCTGATGGCGTTCACCAGCCGCCCCCCGCCGCTCGACGGACGACCAGGGTCACCCCCAAAAAAAAGCCGGCCGACCCGATCAAGGGCCGACCGACCAAGCTCCGTTTCCAATGGTCCGTCGCGACCCTGAACTTGGGGGAAGCAGGGTCTTGCGTGCCAGTAAGGACGGGGGGAGAGAAGAGGCACGCCGACGTACCAAAGTGGTCCGCAACCTGGGGCTGGCTACGTGACCACCCGGGAGCCGTTCAATCCATGTCTTCGTTGAAGATCCAGTCTCCGCTGAAGGATCCAACCATCTCGTCTTCGAGCCCGCGGCGGGTCCCTCCTGGGAGGGCCCGGGGGCCGAACCAACCACTCCAGCGATGCTAGGAGGCGGGTGTTTCGAGAATGTGATCGAAGTATTGCCGCGCGAGACTCCCCGACGGTTTTCTTTTGGCGCGCAGCGAAGCATCGTGTGCGGGCGCCAGCGTGGCCCGACGATCCCACCTACACTCCAGTCTGCAACAACATGGCGAGAACCGACCTCTCGATCCTGCTCGTCGAAGACGACGAGCGCATCCGCATGGAACTGCTCGACGCCCTCGGTGCTGCCGGCTTCACCGTGGACATCGCGGTGTCCAGGTCCGACGCATCGCGCACGCTGCGGGACGACTACGACCTGCTGTTGCTCGATCTCGGTCTTCCCGACGGCGACGGGCTCGACCTCGTGCGCGACCTGCGCGCCCAGGGACGCGCCATGCCGATCATCATCCTCACCGCCCGGGACGCCCCCGAGCAACGAGTCCGGGGCCTCGACGTGGGTGCCGACGACTACGTGGTCAAGCCCTTCCACCTCCCCGAGCTGATGGCGCGCATCCGTTCGCAACTGCGTCGCATCGGCCGCTCGACCGGCGCCGGGCCCGTTCGTCTGGGCGATCTGTGGGCCGACCCCTCCGGTCGCCAGGCAGGTCTCGGCGAGCGCAATCTGGCGCTCAAGCCCCGGGAGTTCGAGCTGCTGGTGTTCCTCATGCGCCATCCGGGTCGAGCCTGGACGCGTGATCAGCTGCTCGATCGGGTGTGGGGCTCCTCCTACGGCGGCGAAGCTCGCACCGTCGACTCGCACGTGCGCCGTTTGCGTGCCTGCATCGAGACCGATCCGGGAGATCCGCGGTACATTCAGACCGTCTGGGGAGTGGGCTACCGAATGGTCGAGGAACCGTGACAACGACACCTCGTTCGACACTCGACCCCGAGCCCTCCCGCGGACAGCACCCGGTGGCTGCGCCCTCCCGGGTGCCGTGGACACGTCGCCTCGACGTGCGCCTGGCCGTGCTGATGGCCGTGTTGATGCTGCTGTTCGCACACTACGAAGAGCGGCTCGGCGACGCGGCGTACTGGGTGCTCGACGAACCCCATCCGTCGGACACCTTCCTCGACAAGGGCAGTGAGTTCGCCGAACGGCTGCTGCGCAACGCCAAGCGCGAGAGCGACGGTTCATGGGCGCCCGACCAGCGCGACGTGGACATGCTGGGCAAGGCCCGTGGCGATTGGGGCGAAGCCTGGGTCTGGCTCGACGGGAACAACCAGGTGGTCGTGGCGTCGCCCCAACTGCCGTGGCGGCCCGGCGACACCTGGCACCAGGTGCTCGGCGACGGCGGCCGCATCGACGTCCCGGGCATGAGTGAACCCCGGCGCTTCTACACCGCCGTGCTCGAACTGCGCCACCAGGTGCTGGGAACGCTCGTCAGCCTGCTGATGGACGAGGAGCTGCACGCCCGGCGGAGCAACGTGTCGGTGGACGACATGCTCGACTCGGGTGCTCCGTGCCGTTACGCCGACGACGCCGTCGTGCTCAGCGACGCCCAACGCCGGGCCCAGATGGAGCGCTACGAGTTCGTGACCGAGGTCATGGGCTGGCTCACGTCGGGGCTGACCGCGTTGTTCGTGGCGTTCATCGTCTCCCGGCTCGTCACCCGCAGGCTCTCGCGCCTGTCGGACATGGTCTCGGGCAACGTGCCGCCGGGCGAGTCGCTCCCCGGGCCCTTCCCCACCAAGGGCAGCGACGAGATCGGCGCCCTGTCCCGGGCGCTCCAGTCCATGCGCGGTCGGGTCGGGGAACTCGTCGAGGGCTTGGCCGAGCGAGACGAGCTGCGCCGGGAGTGGATCGCACAGGTCTCCCACGACCTGCGCACACCGCTCACCGCGCTGATGGCCGTGCTCGACCGGGCCGACCTGCTGCTGGAACGATCGGACGCCCCCACCGAGCTGCGCCTGGAGATGGAGCGCCTCGTGAACACCGCACGACTCGACGCGGATCGGGTGAAGGCCCTCGCCGACGACCTGCTCGACATCGCTCGACTCGACGCCGATGCCAAGCTCGCGCGCGAGCCCGTACCGCCCGGGGAACTCGTGCGGCAGACGTTGACCGAGCTGGAGCCCATCGCCGAGGCGCGCGGCGTGACCCTGCACGCCGAGGTGGCTCCCCAACTGCCGGTGCTGCACGCCGACGGGCGGCGACTCATGCGCGCCATGGAGAACCTCGTGCGCAACGCCATCGAGTACGCCAGGCACGACGTCCGCGTGCGCGCGCTCAACGGCAACGGTTACGTCACCTTCGAGGTGACCGACGACGGACCGGGGTTCCCCGCCGCATCGTCACCGCGCACGCCGGCCGGTGAAGTCACCGAGGCCGCCCCGGCGGGTGACGTCGACCTCGAGGCGATCGGCCAGCGACGCAATCGCGCCGGCTCGGCGGGCCTGGGCCTGATCGTCACGCGCCGCATGACCGAAGCGCACAACGGCACCATGAGCGCTCGCAACCTCGAGCACGGCGGCAGCTCGGTCTTGCTCCAGCTCCCCGTCTCGTCGGAGATCCCGGAGGAGTCGGCGCCGGCCGCGGCCTCCGATCCGGCCGTGCCGACGAGCAGCTAGTGCAGTTGCACTGCGGCACGAGCGGGTACAGCTACAAGGAGTGGAAGGGCAGCTTCTACCCCGACGACCTCGCCGCGAAGGACATGCTGACCTACTACGGCGAGCGGCTGGGCGCGGTCGAGATCAACAACACCTTCTATCGCCTGCCCAAGGCCGAGGTCGTCGAGAACTGGGCCGCGCAGGTGCCGCCGTCGTTCCGCTTCTCGATCAAGGCGAACCGGCGCATCACGCACTTCAAGCGCCTCGAGGACGTCGGCGACGAGACCGCGTATCTGCTGGAGACCCTCGAGCGGCTGGGTGAGCACCTGGGCGTGATCCTGTTCCAGCTACCCCCGAACTCGAAGTGCGACCTCGAACGACTGCGTGCATTCCTCGAGTTGTTGCCCCCGGGCACGCCCGCCGCCTTCGAGTTCCGAAACGAGAGCTGGAGCAACGAAGACGTGCACGCAGCGCTCGCCGAACGCGGGTGCGCGCTGTGCGTGTCCGACGTCGACGACGCCGACCCGCCGGCACTGGTCCGGACCGCCGACTGGGGTTACGTCCGCCTGCGTCGCCGCGACTACGACGACGATCAGCTCAGCGCATGGCGCACACGAATCGCCGAACAGGACTGGCAGCGCGCCTTCGTGTTCTTCAAGCACGAGGACGAAGGCGCCGGGCCGCGACTCGCCGCGCGCTTCATGGAGAGCCCCGGCGCCTGACGCATGCAGCGCTTTTCATAAGGGCCGTGAGGACGACCTGCGTCGCGCTTGACGGCCCTCTGGCCCGTCGCCGACGGCACGCACCCCGAGCCCGACTCCAGTGCCGACCTCGGCGAGGTCGATCCAGTGAACTGGCGGCGAGGACGCTGCCGCAATGACCACTCCCACTGGAGAGAACCCATGACCGGCACCACCACCAAGACCCGTTTCCAGACCGGCGAGACCTGCCCCTTCAACGGCACGTTCACGTTCGACGGCTACCTGACCGACGACAACAACAACGACAACACGACCACCAACAACTACGACACGAACGCTCCGCGGTCGATCCAGCTCACCGCGAACGAGACGTTCCCGACCATGTCGAACAACTCCTGCTGGTGGAAGTTCGCGCAGGAGTCCTGAGCGACCGCCTTGCGTCGGGCAGCTGCCCGCGCGCCTTGACCCCGCGCACCGGCACCCGGCCGAAGCCGCCGCGACCCTCCCCGGTCGCGGCGGCTTCTCAATTGGGACCGGAGTGCACGCGCCCTGCACGCGCCCTGCACGCGTCGATTCGCTCCGCGCCGGCGCACGGGTCGATGCCGAGCACGGCGGCGCGAGACGGCGAATGGGTCTCAGCGCTGCAGCGCCTCCATGGCCACGAAGGCCGCATCGTCGAGCACGGCTCGCTCGGTGCCCGCCTTGCGCAGCACCACCAGCCCTTGCACGACGGTCACCAGGAACCGGGCGCGGCGACCGCTGCTCGCCGCATCGGCCAGTTCGCCCTGCTCCACGGCCCGCTGCAACGCCCGCGCGAGCGCCTGCTCCAAGCCGGCCAGGGCCTCCCCCACGGCGGCGCTGACCTCGTCATCATGAGGCGCCAGCTCGACCGCCGTGTTGGTCAGCAGGCAGCCGTGGCGTGGCCCCTCGGCCACGTGCGTCAGCAGCCCGGCGAGTTGGGGCAGCACGGGCCCGGGTTCGTCGAGGCGGCCGAGGAAGGCGGCGCCCATCTGCTCGAGGTAGTGCCGTACGGACTGCAGGAACAGCTCCCGCTTGTCGCCGAAACAGGCGTACATGCTGCCCCGGTTGATGCCCATGGCATCGAGCAGGTCCCGGACGCTGGCCGCCTCGTAGCCCTTGTCCCAGAAGACCTCCATGGCGCAGTGCAGCGCGTCCTCGGGGTCGAACTCCTTGGGTCGGGGCATGGCCTCACCTTATCGATGAACGCGGCGACGCACGAGCGCCCGTAGCCCTGCGCGCGACGCCCCGGCCGCGTCGCCCTCTCAACGCAAGGTGCCTGTAGACTCTTCGCGCTGTGACACGTCCGGGGATCGCCGGTTCGGGTCTGTGAAGCGAGTCGGGTCGCGTCATCGTCGACCCGAGCGACGTGCCGCGACACCACTCACCGCGCACACCTTCAGGCAACAGCATGCGGACCGGGCAGGTCCATCCACGATCGTTCAGGGAGAGAGAACGTCATGCGCATCCTCGTCAGCACGTGCCTTGCGTTGGTCATCGCGGCGACCGCTTCGAGCCAGACAACCACCCCCGGCAGCCTGTACCTCGCCCGGCTGGTGGAGCAGGTCTGTTACGCCTTCCCGCTGAACGCCAACCTGTGGAGCGACCCCGCGTCCTGGACCGGCGGCGTCCCGGGAGCCGGGCAGGTGGCTCACATTCCGCCCGGCACGACGATCTACCTCGACCAGGACACCGCCTCGCTCGAAGGCATCGAGGTGCAAGGCACGCTGATCTTCCTGTGCAAGGACCTCGACGTCACGGCCGACTGGATCCGCGTCACCGGCCGGCTCGAGGTGGGCACACCGGGTCACCGCTTCCAACGCAAGGCAGTGATCACCCTGACCGAGCTGCACGCCGATGCCCCGAACGCACCCGGCAACAAGGTGCTGACCGTGGAGGGCCAGGGTCAACTCGTGATGCACGGGGACAACCACGGGCCGAGCTGGTTGCGCTTGGCCCAGACGGCCCCGGCGAACCAGGACCAGCTCGTCCTCGAGGCGGCACCCAACTGGAACGTGAACGATCACATCGTCGTCGCCTCGACCGACTACGACATGCTGCAAGCCGAGGAGTTCACGATCAGCGCCATCAACGGCACCACGATCACTGTCGACCAGGACCTGAGCGTGCCCCACTGGGGCGCCACCGAGGGCCCCGCACCGGGCGTGCGCGAGTACGCCGAGGTGGGACTGCTCACGCGTAACATCGTCGTCCAGGGCAGCCCCACGGTCGGCCAGAGCCCGCACCTGCCGGGCCACGTGATCTTCCGCGACGCCACCGGTGCGGGCCTGACGATCAACCTGACCTGGGTCGAGTTCCGTGATCTCGGCAACGAGGGCATGCTGGGGCAGTACCCGGTGCACTTCCACCAGCTCGGCACGGCGGTGACCGGCTACGTGCGCAACTGCAGCCTGCACCACAGCAGCAACCGCGGCTTCGTGATCCACGGGACCCAGGGCATCGAGCTCGAGGACAACGTGGCCTACGACACGATCGGCCACACCTACTACCTGGAGGACGGCAGCGAAGTCGACAACGACTTGATCCACAACCTCGGCCTGGTGACACGTGCCGCCACGTTCCAGGTGGGGTCGGAGGACACCGACATCGTGAAGCCGAGCACCTTCTGGATCAGCAACAACGACAACGTGATCGATTCGAACGCGGCGGCCGGTTCGGACGAGTTCGGTTTCTGGATGGGCGAGCCGAACCTCAGCCCCACACCGACCAAGTTCTTCAAGCACAACGTGGCGCACAGCAACTTCGACACCGGCTTCTATCAGAACACCCGGCCCATGCCCACGCCGAGCAATCCCACGATCTGGGAAGACCTGACGACCTACAAGAATCGCCGGCAGGGCATCTGGTTCCGCAGCTACGGCGTGTCCGAACTGGTCGACATCAAGGCCGCCGACAACCGCTCGGGGTTCTACGTGGCGTCGACCGGCACACCGGCCGGGCTGCCGATGCCCACGCTCACGACCACGCGCAACTCGCTCGTCGTGGGCGTGACCGACAACCTCGGCGTGCCGAGCACGCAGCTCGAGCTCCATCACGGCCGCAGCCTGCCCCAGGACACCCCGTGGGCGCCGGGCATACCGCCGCTCCAGGCGCTGGTGGGATACGAGGTCTACGACGGCCCGGTACTCGTGCTGGACACGCACTTCGTCAACTTCGAGGACTTCGACTACACCTCGACCAACCCGCTCTGGCAGCGCAAGGCCGGAGCCCTGCACCAGGTGCTGGCCCAGGACTCGCCGTGGGCCATGGACCCGACCAACGCCGTCTCGGGGCTCACCTTCGAGCAGCCGGGGACGCGCTCCGTGTACCTGCGCGACGCCCTGCCGGGTGCAACGGGCATCGCGATGACGACGATCCTGGACCTCGACGGTTCGGTCACCGGGACGGCGGGCAGCTACGTGCTGGCCAACACCGACCTGCTCGTGCCGCCCTTCTCCACCGCCGCCAACTTCGACAGCGACTGGAACGCGTACGTGCTGCCGCCGTCAGCCGGCTACGTGTACGGCCAGCTCGACTTCCGCAACACCGACGCGCTCAACCAGCCCGAGCCGGTCACGATCGTCAACCTGAACGAGCAGGCGAAGAGCTTCGACAGCACGGCGCCGGTCGTGTCGACGCAGCACCACACGGTCAGCGTGCCGATCAACAGCGCCTCGCCCGCCGCTGACGACATCTACGCCATCCAGTACCCGGTCGGGACCACCGCGCCCACGAGCTTCCGGCTCACGCTGCGTGACACCGCGCCCAACGAATCGATCCTGGTCGTGATCCCGATCGGCAGCATCCCGTCCAACGTCACCCACAACGGCAGCACGATCGGGTTCATTCCGTTGAACGCGTTCCTGAACAGCAGCGGCAACGCCTGGACCGTGAGCCAGGGTCAGTTCGTGTTCCGGCTCGTCACCGGCGGCAGCGGCAGCACCGTGTTCGACGGCCTGCCCACGGAGTTCGAGGTCTTCCCCTGAGCCCGCGGCTGAGGTCGGCCAGCCAGTCGGCAACAGCACCGTCCAGCCGGTCGCGACGGCACCGCCCAGGCGCCGCGTTGCTCAGAGCCGGGTGACGAAGATCGACAGGCCGAAGACGGCGATCGCCGCCGCGCCCCAACGCCGCGCCCAACGCGGCGCCAGTCCGGGCGCGGCGGCTGCATCCGCACCGGTCGCCGATGCGTCGGGCCCGGCCCGGCGCAACACCCCCAGCAAGCCGGCGCAAACCAGCGCCACCGGGATCTGTCCCAGCTCCACCCCCACGTTGAAGGCGAACAGCGCCATGCCGCGGGCGGTCTCGGTCACCAGCGACTCACGCAGGAACGACGCGAAGCCCAGGCCGTGCACGAGACCGAAGCCGAAGGCCTCGCCCCAGCGGGCGCGGGTCTTCTCGCCGGCGAGCAGGACGTCCGCCGCCACGTAGGCGATGGACAGCGCGATCAGCGCCTCGACGAAGCCCGAGTACGCCGAGAGGTCCACGACACCCAGGGCCGAGAGCACGAGCGTGATCGAGTGGGCCGCGGTGAACGCCGTGACCACGCCGAGCACCGAGCGCAGGTTGCGGGCGCCGAGCACCAGCACGATCACGAAGGCCAGGTGGTCCCAGCCACCCATGATGTGGTGGAAGCCCAGGGCCGCGAAGGCGGCGAAGGCGCCGCGCCCCTCGGGGTCGGAACGGTGGCGCGGCGAGTTGTCGTCGAGGGTGAAGCTTGCACTCGAGCCCCCGTCCCACTGCAACGTGCACAGGTCGATGTGCCCGGGGCTCGTGTCCTCGAACAGCGTGCTCTCGATCATCAGGTCGCGGATCGGCTCGCCGGCGCGGAACACGAACTCCACGTCCACGGCGCCCTTGCGGTAGCCGCGGGCGTCCTCGGTGCCGGCCGGCAGCGGACGCACGCCCAGGGCCTCGGGCACCAGCGGCCGCCCGCCCTCCAGGTCGCGGTCGGTGCCCACGAACATCAGGTAGTGCTCGGCGATGTAGGTCAGGATCGCATCGCGCGAGAGCAACGCCTCGGCCTCGCTGACCTCACCGTCCCCATCGGCGTCGAGGCCGGGGACGACCTCCATCAACGACAGCACCTGACAGCGCATGGTCAGGTGCACCTCGCTCCCGATCACGCGCACGACGGAGCTGCTCAGCGAGTCCGGGTGCGGCGGGCGCGCGCCGAGCAGGAGCAACGCGGCCAGCAGGGGGGCGAGCGACAGCAGCGCGAGCCGCCGCCGGGCGCGGACGGCGTGCGTGATCGCCGGGGGGGCCGTGACCGCCCCGAGACGCGAGACACGCCGCCGGCTCTGCGCCGCGACGGGCGGGACGTCCACGTCGCTCAGCCGTTCCAGAGGATCCCGCACAGGTACACGGGGTGGATCACGAACTCGTCGAAGATCGAGCACGAGGGCGTCGCCCCGAGCGAGGCCGCCGCCGCGGCCACGTCGCTGAGGATCGTGGGCTTGAACTGCAGCATGTGTTCGTCAGGCTGGACCGACGTGGTGTAGCCGTAGGGCTCACCGGGCGTGTCGGTCATCTCGACGTGGCAGCCCACGACCCACCGCACCGGGTGCGTCGCCGCGAAGTCCACCAGTCGATCGATGCTCTCCCGGAAGATGGGCCAGTCGTTCTGGGAGAAGACGAACAGGTGCCCCGGGTAGACGATGTCGGCGGTGAGCAGCAACTGCGTGCGCCGGTCGTAGAACGAGAAGCTCGCGGGGTGGTGACCGGGCGTGCCCAGCACGTCGATCACGCGGTTGCCCAGGTCGATCGTCGTCTGGTCTTCCGGGTACGTGGTGAAGCCCCAGAAGGGTGCGGCCTGGTTGAGCGACGCTCCGACCAGGTCGCTCACGAACGGCGCGCCCGGGAACTGGTTGTCCCCGGCCACGTGATCGAAGTGCCCGTGGGTGTGGGCCACGATCAGCCCGATCGACTCGCGCCCCTCGCGCTCGAGCCACTGCTCGATCACGCGGTTGATGGTCTGCTGCACGGGTGAGCTGCCGTTGGCCCCCGTGTCCAGCAGCAGCACCTTCTCCTCGCCGAAGATCAGGTACAGGAAGGGCGCCTCGAACGTCTCGCACTTCGACTGCCGGATGATGTAGAAGTCCTCGTTGTACGCGTGGACCTGGAACGGCAGCTCGGAACCGCAATCGTCGCCGAAGTCCCACTTGTCGGGGAACACGCCCTGTTCGAGCGGCTCGCGCCGGGAGAGCAGCTCGATGCGCTTGGACTTCGTCTCCAGGGACACCGTGCTGAGCACCTGGGTCTGCCAGGCGACGAGCGCCAGCAGCACGAACGCCAACGGCAACATGAAGCGGCGGGACATGGGCGCGTTCCGGGGAAGGTATGCGCCAAGGAAAGCGCACAGGGCCGGGGCAGAGGACCGAGCCTAGTCGACCACTTGTGACCCGTCCAGGCACGTCGACAGCGGCGTTCGCCCTCCTCTCGCTGCGGCATGGGCGAAGTCTGGTTAGGATCGGGAGGATCAGGCCCTGGGCGCCGAAGACGGCCGGCGACCCGGAGGCCCGTTCGCTCGAAGATGAGCCGACACCTCGCCGTCTTGCCATCGAAGCTGCTGGAGCGGAGGCCGCGCTGACGACGATCGCGGACACCACGACCACGAACACTCACCGGCAGGGCGCGCGCCCGAACCGCGGTCTGTTGCTCTTGGCGCTGTCGTGCACCCTCGCCTGCGCGGACGAACCCACGCCCGTGCCCCTGGGCGAGTTCTCGCTCTCGCGCCGCCCTGACCGACCGGTCGTCGAGTCCCTCGACGTGCCGGACAACCTGCCGCAAGACGCCACCCTCGGTCTCGAGGTCCGGACGAACATCGGCGAACGCTGGGACGTGCCGCGACAGGCCGACTCCATGGCACCCGGGATCGATTTCATCGTGGAGGTACAGCTCACCAACCGCGGCGGTCGTTCCGTCGTCCTGCCACGAGTGATCGGAGCGGTCTACAACGAAGACACGCCTCATCGCGCGCGACCCGAAGGGCACGGCCCGCTCACCCTCGCACCCGGGGAGCGAACCCTCCTGGGCTGGAGTGTCGATGCCCTGGCACCGGCACGCACCCGCTTCCGCCTCTGCTTCTCATCCGAGACGGAGCTGCGCAAGATCCTGGACGTGCCGCTGCACTTCGACTTCTCCAGCCACTCGCCCCTGTCCGCCCCGCCCTCCGACGAGCACGTGTTCTTCGGAGGGCCGTTCCTGATCGAGCGTCGCGTCGTCCATCTCGCCGCTTCGCCCTGACTTCATGGGCGTCACCGCCACGATGGATGCCGATGCGCCCCGCCACCGCGCGATCTACGACTCGGATGGCCCCGTGGAACTCGCACCGGGCGAGGCGAAGCTGCTGCGCTACGCCATGACGGCGGAGAGCGAACCGAATTGCTGCATCGTCCACCTACCCGCGCGACACTGAGCACATGAACCAAGCGAGACCGGCTGCCGGCAGTCTGCACCACGTCGAGCTGTACGTGTCCGGCCTGGGAGCTTCGCGCGCCTTCTGGTCCTGGTTCCTGGAGCGCATGGGCTACGCACTCCACCAGGAGTGGGACGCCGGCTTCAGTTACCGCCTCGGCCCCACCTACCTGGTCTTCGTGCAGACGGCGGCGGCGCACTTCGACCCGCCCTACCACCGCTGCCGCACGGGCCTGAATCACCTCGCGTTCCACGGCCGTTCACGGGAGGACGTGGACCGCTTGGTCAGCGAACTCGCGGCGCGCGGCATCACGCCGCTGTACAGCGACCGGCACCCCCACGCGGGCGGTGCCGGTCACTACGCCGTGTTCTTCGAGGACCCGGACCGCATCAAGGTCGAAGTCGTCGCACCGGACTGAGCGCGACCGGCGGAAGTCGGCTCAGCTCGGCCCGCCGACCAGCATGGGCTCGATGGGCATGCGGTGCTCGCACACGGCGCCCAGGGTCCGGGCCACCTCGCGCGTGACCTTGCTGTCGTTCTTGCCACCCTGTTGTCCGGCGAGTGCCAGGTCGTTCAGCGAGAGCACGCCCACGAGGCGTCCGCCCGCATCGGTCACGGGCAGACGACGCACCTGGAACTTGCGCATGAGTTCGTGCGCCGCGGACAACTCATCGTCTGCGCCACAGCTCTGGACGCCGTCGCTCATGGCCACCGCGGTGGGGATCTCCCCCAGCGGACGGCCCTGGGTGTAGGCGGCCATGCACGCGTCCCGATCGGTCACGACCCCCTGCAGCAGACCGTCCTCGTCGGTGGCGGGCACGAACCCCAGGTCGTGCTCCCACATGATGCGGCAGGCCTCCGACAGCGGTGCGTTCAAGCGGCAGGTCGCCACGTCGCGCGTCATGAGTTCGTTGACCTTCATGTGTGCTCCCTTCGTCGAGCGGGGCACGGATCGCCGGCAGTGCGCCGCGCATCCACCCCCGGGGTATCGAACACAGCGACCATAGGGACTGCCGGCGCGCCGCTCGATGCGGCATGTGTCGTAGGCGCATCACGAAGTGCGCGCACGAACGCACGCAGACCGGTCGGTACCGGCCGTGCGTACATGACATCCGATGGCGGCGATCGCCGTCGGCCGAGATCTACGGGGTCGTGCTCGACAGCGCGTTGCTGGCCGAGAAGCCCACCGGGCCGGCGACGTCCTGGACCCAGTACTGGTAGTACGTCACGAAGCCGGAGGGGATGCCGGCGGGCCAGGTGGCGTTGATCGGGATGTCACCCGTGGGGCCCGTGGGCAGGGCCAGCGGGAAGCCGGCCACGTCGAGGTCGGGCACCAGCGTGCCGCCCTTGAACGGAGCGTTGAGCTGGGTGAGACCCACGACCAGGAACGCGGTGCTGTTCTCGAGCGCGCCGGTGAGCGACAGGCCGATCGGATCGCCGCCCAGCAGGTCACCCGTGCCGACGAACTGCGGGATGCCGTGGGTGCCGGCCAGGCCGTTGCCCAGCTCCATCCACGGCGTGTCGGTCCACTCGATGCTCGCCATGAGTTCGGGCGGCGCCATGCCCGTGTTCAACCAGGCGTCGAGCAGGTCCGCGCCGGTCGATGCCAGGAAGGTGACGCTGCCGTCGTTCGCCTCGTGCAGGAACTGCACGTACTCCCAGGTCATGGGCTGGAACAGCAGGTCGATCGTGGCGCGCACCGCGCCGCGCGGCGGCGACAGGGTGAACACGTCCTTGTGATCGTAGACACCGCCCGGGCCGGGGTTGCCGTACAGCGTCGCCGGCACCGGCAGCGCGTTGCGCGCCAGGGCGTCGTCGACCCGGAAGCCGTAGGGCGGGATGCGGTTGTCGGACATGACCGTGTCGTTCAGCACGAAGTGGAACGTCTCGGCGGCGCGGGTCGGGTCCAGCGCGGCGGCATCGGCCAGCGTCGTCTCGGGCAGACCCGTCTCGCGGTCGTAGATCAGTGGCAGCGAGGCCGGCACGCCCTCGGCGATGAGCTTCACGGCCCAGGGCTGGCTCACGCCGTTGCGCATCTCGTAGATGCGCGTGTTCTCGTCGTGCAAGTCGAGCAGCGTCTCCACCTGGGTGGGCTGGCCGTCGATGTCGGCCGTGATCTCGCCGTACTCGCCGTCCTCCCGCAGCAGCACGTCGAACTCGTCGTACCACTTGATGTTCAGCCACATGCGCCGGCCCTCGGGGTAGCCGGTGATCAGCTTGTGACCGGTGAGGTTGACCAGCGTGAGCTCGTTGCCGTTCACCGACAGGGCCCCCGCTTCGATCAGGTTCTGGCGGGCCCGGGCCACGCCGTCGTCGAGCGCGTTGTAGACGTTGGCGGCCTGGCCGCCGCCCACCACCAGCTTGCCCAAGCCGTCGAGGTACTCGATCGCGCCGGGGGTGAAGGTGTTGGCGCCCGTGAGGTCGTGCAGCGGCAGGTCCGTGCGCTCCGGGGCCTGGGGCAGGGCGCAACCCTTGCCGGTCACCGGCGGCATGTGACACGACTGGCACGAGTAGAGGCGCGTCGTGCCGTCGACGTAGTTGGCGTCGGGGCTCGCCGCCACGGCCGCTTCGTAGGCCACGCGCAAGCGACCGTCCTGCAACTCGGCCGGCAGCGTGGTGTAGTCCGACACCGGCATGGTCGCGAAGGCACTCGCCTGGTGTTCGCTGAACGTGCGCTCCACGATGCCGTACTCGAACGGGAAGTTGTTGAAGGCGGCCTTGTCGGCCACGGGCGCACCGACCACACCGCTGAAGTCGGCGGGATCGAGCGGCGTCATCGAGCCGTTCTTGGGGGCCAGGTCACCGACGAAGGGGTTGGAGACGTCGTGGCAGGTGCCGCACAACTGGGACTGGCGGTGGAACTGCGACTGCAGCCAGTCGTGGGGCGTGGCCGCGTCGTCGTAGGGACCGAGGCGCGGCAAGGAGTCGATCTGCGTCACGTACTGTCCGCTGCCGAAGAAGCCCTGCGGGGGCATGCTGTCGTCGTGGGCCAGGAACGGCGGGTTCTGCACGCCGAGCCATTCGCTCGTGTCGGGGTTCGTGGCGCGGTGGCAGAAGTCGCAGGCGACGCCGTGGGCGTCCGTGTCGAGCATGGCGCTGCCGTCGGTGGGCGTCGAGCGGCCGTCGAGCCAGCCCGTCGGGATGTGGCAACGCAGGCAGAAGTCGGCCGACCCGGTGAAGTCCTGCTCGGCCACGGCCACCGCCGCCCAGAAGACCGGATCGCGACTGGCCTGGGACATCATGCTTCCGCGCCAGCCGTGCAGCGGCTCGACCGAGAGGTCGTAGGACCCGTGGCAGCCGTCGCAGGCGGTAGGCCCGAGCAGCTCCGAGACCTCGTTGGGCTGGGTGCCGGGCATCTGCACGTCGGTCGGAACGACCGTGGCCTGGGCCCCCAGCGGGGCGGCGAACGCGAGCAGGGACAAGACGCACGAGGTCAGGCAGAGGCGCATCGGGGACGCTCCTGGCAGGACGCCCGGGTACTGCCGGCGCTGCAGGATTCGGGCCTGCGGGCCAATCGGGCGCGGGGGGAAAGGGAGTGACGTGGCGGAGTATACCCGTGCTTTCCGACCTCGACATCCGCTAATGGAGGCACCGTCCACGGGCAGGCCCTGCGGACCCGTGATCACGGGTCGAGCGGCCCGGCCGCCCCTCCCGCTACCCTGTGCGCCCCTGCCCGAGAGACCGCCCATGCTGCCCGCGTCGCCCCCGACCCACTCCGCCGCAAGCCCGCCCCTGCCCCCCGACGCGCCGCCATCGGGGAGGCCCCCGGCGGACCCGCGGCGGCCCTCGCCCGGACGTGCAGCCGCTCTGCTGGCCGCCGCCCTGCTGTTCGCCGCGCCCGGCGACGCCCTCGGCCAGGACGAGCCCGAGGCCCCCCCGGTGATCATGTCCTTCGAGGACTACGAGCCGCCGTCGACGCTGGTCGTGCCGCAGACCCCCCTGACCCGCGCCCGCTACCCGTTCGTCGACGTCCACAATCACCAGTGGGCCATGCCGCGCCAGGACCTCGACGAACTCACGGCGGCCATGGACGCGCTGAACATGGCCGTGATGGTCAACCTCAGCGGCCGGCTCAACGACGACGCCATGTTCCTGGCCGCAGCGCTCGAGAACGTGGAGCGCAACCACCCCGACCGCTTTCTCGTCTTCACCAACATCTCGTTCGACGGCATCGACGAGCCGGGCTGGAGCGAGCGCGTCGCGCAACAGGTCGCCGACGACGTGGCCCTCGGCGCCGACGGCCTCAAGATCTACAAGAGCCTCGGCCTCAGCGTGGTCGACAGCGCCGGGGTGCGCGTGGCCGTGGACGACCCGCGCCTCGATCCGATCTGGACCCGGTGCGGCGAACTGAACGTCCCCGTGCTGATCCACACCGGCGACCCCGCGCCCTTCTGGCAACCGTGGGACGCGCAGAACGAACGCTGGCTCGAACTCAAACAGAAGCCCAACCGCAAGCAGGACCCCGCGACCGGCCCCACCTGGGACGCGGTCATGGCCGAACAGCGCCGCGTGTTCTCCAAGCACCCCGGCACGACCTTCATCAGCGCGCACCTGGGCTGGATGGGCAACGACCTGGGGCGACTGGGAGCGATCCTCGACGAGTTCCCCAACGTCTACACCGAGATCGGCGCCGTGCTGGCGGAGCTGGGACGCCAGCCGCGCTTCGCCCGCCAGTGGTTCATCGAGCACCAGGACCGCGTGCTGTTCGGCAAGGACGCCTGGACGCCGGACGAGTACCACGTCTACTTCCGCGTGCTCGAGACCGACGACGAGTACTTCGACTACTACCGACGTCGCCACGCCTACTGGAAGATGTACGGCCTCGACCTACCCGACGACGTGCTGCGCAAGCTCTACTACGGCAACGCCCTGCGCCTCTTCCCCCAACTCGACCGTTCGCTGTTCCCGGCGGAGTGACGCTCAACGTGTGGGCACGGTGGACCGTTCGAGGGATGTCGCTGGCCCTGGCTGCGGCGACACTCGCCTGCGAGACACGCAACGAACGAGACCCGGCAGTGGAGCGGGCACGAGTGGAGCTGAACGCCAGCGAGCGCAGTGTCCTCGTGGCGCTGTATGAGTTCGCATGCGGCAGCTCGAGTGAGTGCGTCGTCGGGCGTCGACTCAGCGCGCGTGTCGCGTTCCAGGGCAGCAGCGTCGAGCACATCCGGGGGTTCCTCGAGTTGATGTTTGACGAGGACCTGATCGACGACGACGTGCTGCGAGCCCACAGCAAGCACACGCTCGATCCGATCGACCTGCGCGACGTCGACCCTCCGCTCTTTCCCGGGACGCGCAACGCAGACGGCATCACGGAGTACGTCCGCCTCGGAGGGCCGGAGAGCCGGGGGCCGCCGGGCGCAACCTTCCTCACCTTCCATCGCGTCGTCTTCAACGAGGCCTTCGACAAGGCAGCGACGGAGTACTACCGTTTCGCCACGGACGAGTGCGTCACGGACGAGTGCGGTGGCGTGGGGTGGTTCGTGACGCTCGAGTTGCGGGACGGCGGCTGGGAGGTCGTCACGTACTTTCCCGTTCAGTTGTGAGGCGACTCAGCGCCGCACCTGTCACGACCACCGTCACGCAGCCGATGGGGTTGAGCCACAACCAGGCGACGCCGCTGGTCGTGGCGGCGGCGACGGCGCCCATGCCGGCGAGCAGCCCGAGGAACGCGCCCGTGCCGTTCGCGCGCGGCACGTACAGCGCGAGCACGAACACGCCGAGCAACGAGCCGTAGAAGAACGAGCCGATCTGGTTGACGGCCTCGATGACCGACCCGAGCGTTCGCGCATAGACCGCGAAGGCCGCCGCGGCCCCGCCCCACAGCAGCGTCGCCCCACGGGAAAAGCGCACGAGCTGCGCGTCGGTGGCGTCGGGTCGCACGCGCCGGTAGACGTCCACCGTCGTCGTGGTCGAGAGCGAGTTCAGCTCGCTGTCGATGCTCGACATGGCGGCGGCGAAGATCACGGCGATCAGCAGCCCGACGATGCCCAGCGGCAGGTGGTGGATCACGAAGTAGGGGAACACGTGGTTGCGATCGTCGTAGCCGCCGACCGGCTCGCCGAGGGCCCGGGCGGCGATGGCACCGCCGGCGGCACGGACGTCGTCCACGCGCTCGTCGGCGGCGACGTAGGCCGCCTCGGCTCGGGTCCGCAGCGCGTCGTCACCACCTGCGCGCTCCGCGACGATGAGTGCCTCGGCCCGGGCGCGGCGCTGGTCGAGGGCCTGGGCGAAGTCCTGTTCGACCTGCGCCAGCCGCTGACCGTCGTCGCCCGACGCCCCGCTGACCTGCTCGACGGCGGCCCCGTCGAACAGCAGCGGCGGCTGCTCGAAGTGGAACACGGCGAACAGCAGCACGCCCAGGAACAGCACGAACAACTGCACCGGGATCTTGAACACCGCGTTGAAGAGCAAGGCCATGCGGTTGTCGCGCAGCGAGCGTCCTGACAGGAAGCGCTGCACCTGGCTCTGGTCGCAGCCGAAGTAGGCCAGGAACAGGAACGTGCCGCCCAGCAGGCCCGACCAGACCGTGTAGCGGTCCTGCGGGTCGAACGAGAAGTCCAGCACCGTCAGCCGGTCGGTGACCCGGGCCAGGGTCAGCGCGTCGCCCAGCGACGTGCCCTCGGGCAGCATGCGCAGCATGGTCAACAGGCACAGCCCGAGGCCGGCGAAGATCACGACCATCTGGATCACGTCGGTCCAGATCACCGCGCGGATGCCGCCCAGCACGGTGTAGAGCACGGCCAATCCGGTCATGCACAGCACGGTCGTGGTGGTGCTCCAGCCGAGCAGCAACGACAGCACCACCGACGGCGCGTAGATCACCACGCCCAGGGCCAGGCCGCGCGACAACAGGAACAACAGCGCCGTGAGCAGGCGCGTCTTCTCGTCGAAACGGCGGCCCAGCAACTCGTAGGCCGTGTAGACCTTTGCGCGGTGGTAGAGCGGCACGAGCGTCACCGCCAGGATCGCCATGGCCACGGGCAGACCGAAGTAGAACTGCGCGAAGCGCATGCCCTCGGCGTAGGCCAGTCCGGTGGTGCCGATGAAGGTGATCGCGCTGGCCTGGGTGGCCATCACCGAGAGTCCCACCGCCCACCAGGGCATGGAGCGGTCGGCCACGAAGAAGCCGGCCGTGGTGCTGGCACCGCGCGCCGCCCGCGCACCCACGAACACGATCGCGGCCAGATACGCGGCGAAGATGACCCAGTCGAGCGCGCTCACGTGGCACGGCCCGGGCGTGGGGCCGACTCAAGCATCGTCGAGCAACTGCAGCAGGCCGCTGAGCATGCGGTGCGTGAGACCCCACACCGTGCGGTCGGCGTGGTTCCAGCAGGGCAGCACGAGTCGCTGCTCCCCATGGCGATAGCGATAGGTGCCGTCCAGTTCGCCCCTGCGTGCACGGCCGAGGGGGAACCAGAAGGCGTCGGCGGCCTCGTCACCCAGTTCGACACGGGGGATCGCCGTGGCGGCGAACACGTAGGGCGAGATCTCCAGCGGCAGCCGGCGGCCGCGGGCCACGGCCTGGGTCCGTTGCAGCCGACACAGCAGGCGCGAACAGCCGTCGAGGTCGAAGCCGAGTTCCTCCCTGGTCTCGCGCACCGCCGTCGCCAGCAGATCGTCGTCGACGACTTCCGCGGCGCCGCCCGGCATACACACCTGCCCCGACCAGGGGTCGTCGGGCCGCTCGGCACGGGTCATGAGCAACACCTCGAGCTCACCCGCGTGTCCGCGCAACAGGGCGGCCACCGCGGCGTGGTTGTTGTCCGGATCCGGCTCCCCGTCATGGGGTTCGTAGCGGGCCAGCAGGGCGTCGATGGGATCGGGCAGGGACAAGAGCGTGCGGGTCGTCTCGGGTCACGGTGCGCGAGCGGCGCCGCACTCGAACGGGGAGCGACGCGCCACGGGCATGATAGTCGTCAGCCTGACAGAATGACGCCGAACCCGGTCCGGGCGCTCGCCGACTCACGACCCTGCGATCACTCCACGCCCGATCTGCGATTGCGACAAGCCCGAGCCGCGACCTGCAACCTCGGACCCCACCCACGCCGTCCACCGAAGGGCTGCCACCGATGAACACCCGCCTGCTCGCACCGACCCTCTGCGCCCTGCTCGCCGCGTCTGCCGCGGGCCAGGTGCGCCTACCGGCCATCCTCGGCGACGGCATGGTGTTGCAGGCCGGCGAGCCGGCCCGGCTCTGGGGCTGGGCCGAGGTCGACGAACGCGTCGCCCTGCGCGGCGACTGGATGGATGACGACGTGCACGCCGTGGCCGATCACGACGGGCGTTGGAGCTGTCGGCTGCCCACGCCCGCCCCGGGCGGTCCGCACACGATCACGATTCGGGGCGCGTACGCGCCGGATGCTCCGATCGTGCTCGACGACGTGCTCTTCGGCGAGGTCTGGATCTGCTCGGGTCAGTCGAACATGGAATGGCAGCTCGCCTTCATCGATGACGCGGCCGCCGAAATCGCCGCGGCCGATCTGCCCGACGTGCGCCTGTTCGACGTGGCCAAGGCGGTCGCCATGGAGCCCGCCGACGATTGCGAGGGCGTCTGGCGCCGGTGTGACCCCGGCACGGCCGGGTCGTTCAGCGCCGTCGCCGCGATCTACGGCCGCCAACTCCACGAAGCGCTGGACGTGCCCATCGGCTTGATCAGCACGTGTTGGGGCGGCACCAGCATCGAGGCCTGGACCAGCGCGGAGACGCTGCGCGACTTCGACGAGTTCGCCGCACCGCTCGCGCGCATGCAGCGAGCCGCCGACGGTGACGATCACGAGCCCTCCCTGGCCCAGCGCCAGAGCGCATGGTGGGACCGGCTCGAACGCACCGACCCCGGCATGACCGGGCACTGGATGGGCGCGCAACTGGACGTGAGCGCGTGGGAGGTCGCAGCCCTGCCCGGCACCTGGGCCGCCCTGGGCCTGGGCGACTTCGACGGCTGCGTCTGGTACCGCAGGCGCATCGAGCTGCCGGACGACTGGGCCGGCCGGGAAGTCGTGCTGGAACTGGGCCCGATCGACGACATGGACATGACCTTCTGGGACGGACAGCCCATCGGCGGCATGCGCGAAGACGGCCGCTGGACCACGCCGCGCCGCTACAGCATCCCGCCCGAACTGGCCACCGCGGGCCATCACATCGTCGCCGTGTGCGCCGTGGACACGGGCGGCACGGGCTCCGTCGGCCTGCCCGCGGGGCCGATGCAGCTCAGCTGGTGGGACGACGACAGCCGCGATGACGACGGCTCCGCGCCGGCGACCCTGCCCCTCGAGGGCCTGTGGTCGTACCGCCGCGGCGCATCCGCCGACGACCTGGGACCCTGGCCGCGCGAGAGCTGGTTTCATCAGCACATGCCGTCCGCGCTGTTCAACGGGATGATCGCTCCCCTGCTGCCGCTGCGCGCGGCGGGCTTCATCTGGTACCAGGGCGAGGCCAACCGCCCGCGCGCCGCTCGCTACCGCGCGCTGTTCCCGGCGCTGATCCGCGACTGGCGCAACCACTGGAACCAGGGCGCGCTGCCTTTCTACTACGTGCAGATCGCGCCCTACGGCTACAGGAGCGACAGCGGCGAGGCGGCCGAGCTGCGCGAGGCCCAGACCCTCGCGCTGGCCGAACCGAACACCGGCATGGCCGTGACCATGGACATCGGCAACCCCCGCGACATCCACCCCACCGACAAGCGCCCGGTGGGCGAACGGCTCGCCCGCTGGGCCCTCGCGCGCACCTACGGCCGCGACGACCTGGCCTGCTCAGGCCCGATGTACGCGGGGCTGGACGTCGTGGGAACCGAGGCCCGGCTCAGCTTCGAGCACGGGGGCGGGCTCGCTCTCAGCAACTCCGCGCCCGCGGCCTTCACCGTGGCCGGGCCCGATCGCGTCTTCCACCCCGCCTCGTCCCGCATCGACGGCGAGACGGTCGTCGTGTGGAGCGAGCGGGTCGCCGAACCGGTGTCGGTGCGCTACGGCTGGGGCGCCGCCGACCAGGGCACCCTGATCAACGGCGCCGGCCTGCCCGCGCCCTCGTTCCGGACAGACGACTGGCCGCTCGTGAGCGCAGCGCGCTGACGAACGGCCAGTCATTGGGGTTGCCCTCATGGTTCACCCCGGTTCCTGCAACGCCGCCGCTTTCGCGTTGGCGCCTTGTGCGGCAGCGCCCCGGGCTCCCTGGTCCCGCGACCCTGCCGCAGCCGGCTTGCTAGGGCATCTGGAGCCGCATCAGGCTCCCGATCCAGCGCCAGCGAAGTCGCTGACGCTGGCGGCGCCAGCGCTCCACCCGTTCCAGTGCCGGGAGGGGCTGCACCCGCAGCGCCTGAGTCCGCTGCGAGCGGCCCGGTCCGCGGCACCGCTGCCCGTTGTCGATCCTGATTGCGTCGTCTCTGAGTGCCATGCTGGTCATCTGTCTCGTTCCCTTCTTGACCCTCGGAACTGTCATAGGAGCAGCGACACGGGGAATCGAACGGACGGACCGTGACCTGAAGATGGCGGGGTCCGCCACGGGCTTGTCTCCCCTGGCCAGGTTTGGTCGCGAGGGGCCCGTCCCGGCAGCCGCCCCGGGCTCGCCGCCCCGGGCCTGAGCCCGGCAGCGCTCGCGCTGCTGGGCCGGCCCGCGCAGCAAGGGCTCGCGCGGCCAGGCGCCTGACCGCCGGGGCATGCCGCGCAACGCCTCCCGGCGCGGCACACCGATCGGTTCTCTTCGCCCCCGTTGCCGCGGCGGATGCAGCCGGCGGAGTTCACCGCGCCGTCGCGCTCCGCAGCGATTCCGGTGGCGGAGTTCCGTGAATCCAGCGCCACGGGTCCCCCGAAAGCAGCGGGTAACTGACGACCAGCATTCGCTTCAACGACCTTCGGGAAACCAAGACCATGAAGACGCTCATCTCCTCCACCCTGATCACCCTGGCGCTCGGCGCGCCGCTCGCCGCGGCCGGCGAGAAGTCCATCGTCGAGACCGCCGTCGCCGCAGGCTCGTTCAAGACCCTGGTGGCCGCCGTGACCGAGGCCGGCCTGGTCGACGCCCTGTCCGGCGAAGGCCCGCTGACCGTGTTCGCTCCCACCGACGACGCCTTCGCCAAGCTGCCGGAAGGCACCGTGGAGGCGTTGTTGCAGCCCGAGAATCGCGACCGCCTGGTCGCGATCCTCACCTACCACGTGGTCGCGGGTGACGTGCGCGCCGCGGACGTCGTCAAGCTGAACGCCGCCGGCACGCTCAACGGTCAACGCGTCGACATCATGGTCGACGACGACGAGGCCGTGCGTATCGACGGCGCCAAGCTGCTCAGCGCCGACATCGGCTGCACCAACGGCGTGATCCACGTGATCGACACCGTCTTGCTGCCCTCCGACAACGACATCGTCGCCACCGCCGCCGAGGCCGGTTCGTTCGGCACGCTGATCACCGCCGTGAAGGCCGCGGGTCTGGCCGAGACGCTCATGAGCCCGGGCCCGTTCACCGTGCTCGCCCCGAGCGACGCCGCCTTCGAGAAGCTGCCCCGCGGCACGGTCGAGAACCTGCTGAAGCCCGAGAACCGCGACCAGCTCGTGTCGATCCTGACCTACCACGTGATCCCCGGCCGGGTGTACTCGGACGAGGCCCTGGCGACCCGCAAGTTCGCCACGGTCCAGTCCGCGATGGTCAAGTTCGCCGTGAAGGACGAGCGCGCCATGGTCGGTGACGCCGGTCTGGTCGCCACGGACATCGAGGCCAGCAACGGCGTGATCCACGTGATCGACACCGTGCTCATGCCGCCCAAGAAGATGGCCAACAGCGACGGCAGCTTCGGCACGAACGTGGTCGCCGCCCCCGTCAAGTGGATGCCCATGAGCAACAGCAGCAGCGCGAGCACCACCAGCTCCTGCTCGAGCAGCTCGAAGTCCTCCTGCGGGAGCTCGAACGCGGACGCCTGATGCGGGGACCGCCCGCACCGTTTGTCACCCGGACCGTGGAGCGCCGCAACGCGCTTCGCGGTCCGGGTCGTTCTGCCCGGCCCCCATCATCGATGGGGGCTGCGACGGGATCCGTTGGCCGGTGCGGCCCTGCACCCGGTCAATCCCCCGGAGGTCCGAGCCACTCCAGCTCCCGCTCGTCGCACACGTGGCAGCGGTTGACCGGCACGTGTCCCCCGAACGGATCGTCGGGGCGTCCCCGCACGAGATTGCGCGCGAACGGAAACCCGGCCTTGCGCGCCGCGTCATAACCGTCGGGTGGCGGGAAGGGAAAGCAGACGTGGAACCCCGCGTGCCACAACGGGACTTCGGCGAGATCCAGGGGCACGTCGTGGACCGGGCACGTGATCACCGCGTACAGCTCGCGATCGGCCGGGTAGCCCGTGCCGAAATCGTGAGGCTCCCAGGCTTCTTCGGCGCAGCCCGTGCCGAACAACAGGCCCACGGAGAGCACGGCGGCGATCAACCGTCGCATCAGTCCCCGCCAACCACTCGCGTTCCTCGTCGGTGCAGTTCCTCGACCACCCGTTCGACGAACTGCTTCAACGGGCTTCCTCGAGCGGCAGCACGAAGGGCGGCAGGGTCATGTCCTCGACGCACGACGTGTCGAGGACGTTGGGTTCGGGGTGCTCGAGGAACGCGCGCTCGAGTTCGTCGAGGCAACCGCCCCACAGGTCGTGGGCCCGGGGTACGACGACGTGTCGCGCGCTGGCCTGGGCCGCCGCCACGAGCTCGCCGAAGGACGGCGGCGTGACCGGGTCGTAGAGGCCCGAGATGATCAGCATGGGCACGTCCACCGCGACCGGGTCGGTGTAGTCGGGTGGCAGCTCCCCCAGCGGCCACTGCTCGCAGATCGCCATCTGACGCCGGACGCGACCGTCGCCCAGGTAGGTGCCGGCGGTGTAGCGCAGCACGTCCTGCTCCGTGATGTGCACCACGTCGGCCGGGCAGGTGACGCACAGCAGCATGCCCATGGCGATGGCGTCGAACACGCCGCTGGCGGTCTGCGCGCCGTGGAGCACGAAGGTCTCGTAGGCACCACCGTGGGCCGCATGGATCAAGGCGGGCAGACCCACGGCCGTCGTCGACATGTAGGACATGGCGCGCACGCTCTCGGCGAACGCCTCGCGCGACAGACGCACCTGCACCGGCTCACCGGTCTGCGGGTGCGTGACGTCGACCAGGGCCGGCTGCTCCGGGTCGGCGGCGCACGCGTCGAACAGCAGGTCGATGGCCCGCTGGGCCGCCGGCGCGTGCATCAACGGGTTGCGCATGGCGAAGGGCGCCACCCCTTCGAGGATCGCGCAACGCACGCGGTCGCCGTGGCGACGCATGAAGACCAGCCCCGCGCGGGTTCCGTACGAGCCGCCCAGCAGGTTCACCGCGCCGTAGCCGAGCGCATCGAGCACTTCGTCCAGGTCGTCCATGGCGATCGGCGTGGTGTAGAGGTCGAGGTCGGCGCGATCGCCGATGCGGTCGCGACAGGCCAGCAGCGCGTCGAGGTCGAAGCCAGGATCGATGGCGGCCTGCAGATCGAGCGGCGCATCCGGGTCGCGGTCCGGGTCGTCGCAGGCCAGCCGATGGTCGCCGCCCGTCCCGCGCTGATCGACGAGCACGATGTCGCGCCGGGTGCGCACGGGCCAGTCGAGCAGACCCGGTGCGAACGCGGTGGCGCCCACGCCCGGCCCGCCGGCGAGGAACACCATCGGGTCCGGCTGCGGATCGTCACCGGTGGCAGGTAGCACGATGACGTCCAGGCCCAGGCGCCGCCCCGAACCCGCGTCGCGATCCTCCCAGACGTGATACGTTCCACAACGCGCCCCCGTCTCCGGCGCCAGGTGCGGGCAGAGTGCCAACTCCAGCGTCGCACCCGGCGCGGGCGCCGCCGACAGGGCGGCTGGTGCCTGCAGAGCCGCGCCCGTGGCAGGCCAGGCGAGCACCAGCCCCGCCAACGTCCATCCCCTCACCCGGTGCTGCATGCCGTGCCCTCCCGTGCGGTCGGCCCCATCCTACTCCGCGGTCGCCGATCCAGCCGATAGAGGTGACAGCGGACGGTCGCCGGGCGACGATGAGCTCCCGACCCGGTTCGCCGTCCCCGCGAGAACCTCCCCATGACGAGCGTGCTGCAGTACGTGCTCGAGCAGTGCGGACACTTCGACCGGGCGCTCTACGCCCGGGTCCTGGGAGCAGCCAACGCCTTCAAGGAAGGTGACGCCGCCATCGACGTGGCCGCCCCGGACGACGCCGCCCGGCAACGGGCCCGCGCCATGCTCGCCGCGACGACCGTGGCCGAGATCCACGAGCACCCGCTGTTCGAGGACGGCGTGGAACGACTCGTGCGCGAGACGACCGACGTCGCCGCCTACGCGCACGTGCACGCACTCACTCTGGGCGAGCTCAAGCAACGCGTGCTCACCGCTCCCGAGGACGAGATCAAGACCCTCGCACCGGGGCTGCACAGCGACGTGATCGCCTGCGTCGTGCGCCTCATGAGCGACGACGAGCTGCGCAGCGCCGGCGCGCGCATCTTCCACCCGCTGCCCGGCAGTTGCATCGGCGCCCGGGGCTACCTCGGCGCCCGGGTGCAACCCAACTCACCCACCGACGACCCCGAGGACATCGTCTGGCAGGTGTTCAACGCGTGGTCCTTCGCCGTGGGCGACGTGCTGCTGGGCACCAACCCGGTGGACAGCCGGCCCGAGTCGGTGGCCGCCGTCCAGGCCGCCCTGCGGGACGTGCTCGAGAGCTTCGAACTGGACCACGTGCTGCCCCACTGCGTGCTGGCCCACATCGACGTGCAGGCCGAAGTGGAGGCCCTGCACCCCGGGTCCACGGCGCTCTGGTTCCAGAGCCTGGCGGGCACCGACGCCGCCAACGAGACCTTCGGCATCAGCGTGGACGGCATGCGCACCTACGCCCGCTCGCGCAAGGGCCCCTTCGGCCTCTACCTGGAGACCGGCCAGGGCGCCGACTTCACCAACGGCCACGGCAACGGCTTCGACATGGTCGCCCACGAGGCGCGCAAGTACGGCTTCGCCCGCGCGCTCGCGGGCGACATCCGCGCCGCTCGCAACGGCGCCGACCCCTGGCTGCACCTCAACGACGTGGCCGGCTTCATCGGCCCCGAGGTGTTCCGTACCCGCGAGCAACTCGTGCGCTGCTGCCTGGAAGACATCGTGATGGGCAAGCTGCACGGCCTGACCATCGGCCTGGACGTGTGCTCCACGCTGCACATGGACGTGACGCTCGACGACCTCGACTGGTGCCTCGATCGGATCGTGCCGGCGGCGCCCGCCTACCTGATGGCCCTGCCCACCAGGAACGACCCGATGCTCAGCTACCTCACGACGTCCTTCCAGGATCACGTGCGTCTGCGCGAGCAGTTCGGCACGCGCGTGGACGATCGCATGTGGGCCTTCTTCCAACGCCTCGGCGTGATCGATGACCAGGGCCGACCCACGCAGCACTTCGGCGATCCCAACTGGGTGCACTACCGCTACTGCCGCGCGCGGGGCGACGAGCGCCCCGCCGACGCGATCCTGACCGCGGGCGAGCAGGCCATGGCCGCCGTGCAGGCGCGCGGCGTGCCGTTGGCCGTCGGTCACGGCGAGCAACCGTGGACCCTGCAACCGGCCCTCGACACCGAACTGCGCCGACTCTACGCCGACGCGAAGCAGAGCCTGTGGGCCGAGCTGTCGCCCGAGTGGATCGCCGAGCTGTCGGCCGCCCTGCCGATCGCGTCGGGCTCCGCCGACCGCGAGGACTACGTCACCCATCCGGTCACGGGGGAGCAGCTCGGCGCCGCGGGGCACGCAACCCTCGAGCAGTTGCGCGCCGCCTGGGGCGACGACGTGCCCGACGTCCAGCTCGTGGTCTCGGACGGCCTCAACGCCCGGGCGATCACCGACGACGGACACGTGCTCCCGTTCCTGGACCTCCTGCGCCGAGCGCTCGAGGAGGACGGACACCGGGTGTGCCCCGACGTGATCGTGATCACCGGCGGTCGCGTGCGCGCCGGCTACCGCTGCGGCGAGATCCTGTTCGGTCGCCCGGACGACGACGACGCCCGCTCGATCGTCCACGTGATCGGCGAGCGCCCCGGTTCGGGCCACCACAACTTCTCGGCCTACGTCACCTCGGCGACGGCGCACGCGTGGAACCGGGCGGACAGCGTGGACCACGACATCACCCGCGTGGTGTCCGGCATCTCCGACACGGCCCTCGAACCACAGCTCGCGGCGGCCCAGGTCGTCCAGCTCCACGCCCGCCTGCGCGCCGACGCCGACGCCGACGTGCACTGATGCACCGATGCACTGAACCGACGCGCTCACCCACGAAAGCGGCGCCGCCCTCCATCCGCCCCGGGATGGAGACCGGCACCGCCGACGAGGTGAGGGGCGACGCCTCGTGTGTTGCTCGTCGCACCCTCGGAGAGGTCGCCCCGGTCAGGCGCGTGCAGCGCGGCTCACTGCGCGGTGCCGCGCAGACCGTTGGTGGAGCTGAAGCCGTTGGGCGCGCCGGCGTCCTGGATCCAGTACTGCAGGTGCAGTTCGAGACCGCCGGGGACGCCGGGCGGCCACGGAGCCACGATCGGGAGCTGGCCCAGCGGGTCGGTCTGCAAGGGCAGCAGGAAACCCGGCGCCGTGATGTCAGGGATCAGCGTGCCGCCCTTGAACGGGGCGTTGAGCACACCGAAGCCGACGGTCAGGAACGACAGCGCGTTCGGCGGCGCGTGCAGCAGGTTGATGTTCAGCAAGCTGTTGGCCGTGAGCGGGCCCTGGCCGATGAGCACGGGCAGGCCGTGATCCTGGCTGGGGAGACCGGTGCCGAGGTAGTCCCAGGGGAACGTGTCGGGGGCCAGCGCCGGGCCGGTCTGGACCTGGCCGTCAGCGAACAGCAACTGGAACTGGACGTAGGGCGTGCTGCCCGTGTTGTCGTCGGGGGCCGGCGGACGCAGGTCGGAGTGTGTGATGGTCGCGATGTCACCCACCGCGATGGGCGGGTTGAAGTCGAAGCTGAGGTCGCCCACGACGTACTGGGTCACGAGCGCGTTCGGGTCCATGCCGAAGCCGTAGATGTCGTTGCCGACGGTGTACACGTACTGGTGCGAATCGTCGGGCAGCCGGTCCACCGACGAGGTCGTGTGCGCGATGGCCTCCTTGCAGGTCACTTCGCAGACGGAGCTGTCGGTCAGGTCCCAGTCGTCGCCGTCGCAGTCGCTGACACCCTTGAAGGTGACCCAGATCAC
>JAJDEQ010000055.1 GCA_029259695.1 Planctomycetota bacterium | reverse complement strand
GCGACGATGCTCCTTGCCCTCCAGCACCAGTCGCACCCTCGCGACGAAGCTGGTGAGAAGTCCGGGCTAGGATGGTCCCATGCGCGGTCTACCCGAAGCCCTGCGAGAGCACTTCCTCTCCGACCGCTACGTCGGACGACCGCCCGGTCATCAGTTCGAGGGCGAGGCACGCAACGCGGCGTGCGGGGACCACGTGGTGATCTTCCTCGCCGTGGAGCAGGGGCGCGTGAGCGCGGCCGGCTTCAAGGCCCGGGGCTGCCCCGCCTCGATGGCGATGGCCTCGGCGACCTGCAGCCTGCTGGAGGGCCTGACGGTCGACGAGGGCCTGCCGCAGGCCTTCGTGGCCCGTTACGAGAGCGCCTTGGGAGCGCCACCAGCTGCTCATCGCCACGCCCTGGCGTTGTGCTCGGAGGCTCTCGGGGCCGCCTTGGCGCAAGGCTAAGCCCGGACTTCTCACCAGCTCCTGCTGCGGACACGCCTGGCGCTGCAGGGCTGCGTCGATCGACGCTTTCGGTGCTCGACGGGGTGTCACCCCGCCTCCGCGCACCGCCCTCGAACGGGCTCCGAAGCGCCGGGCTGCCTCCCACCGGGGCGGGCCGAGACGCCCAACGAGAGTGAGGGCCACCCCGCCCGCGCGCCAAGCCCGGCAGACCGGCCGCTCGCGTCCCCCCGGAGGAGCGGTACTGGTCGTGTTGCCGAGCGTCCCCATGCGCACGAAGCGGGAGTAGCCCCCGTGAACTGCGTGCTGGATTCACCCGCCCCTTCCATGGGAAATCCCATCGGTTCGGGCGATGCGATCCAACGGGCACCCGCGGGTGTGTTCGCCTCCAGGACGCAGCTCGCATCCGCCAGGGGAGGAGCGTCGCTGACCGCACGGCGAAATCCGCGATTGCTCCCCAGGCCGGCGAGGATCGGCGTCCCGGGGGCCTTCAGGGGCTCCGGGGAGGATCGTCCTGGACCGCCTCCCGGACCGCCTCCCGGACCCGGACGAGTGTTCTCAGCAGGCCCGGGAGTTGCGCCAGGGGGATCATGTTCGGGCCGTCGGAGAGGGCCCGATCGGGGTCCGGGTGGGTCTCGGCGAAGACCCCGTCACAGCCGGCCGCCACGGCCGCCCGGGCCAGCACCGGTGCCATGCTGCGATCTCCCGAACTGCGCGCTCCGGCGCCGCCCGGCATCTGCACGCTGTGGGTGGCGTCGAAGACCACCGGCACACCGAAGCGCCCCATCTGCGGGATCGAGCGCATGTCGCTCACGAGGGTGTTGTAGCCGAAGCTCACCCCGCGCTCGGTGACGCACACGTTCTCGTTGCCCGTGGCGCGCACCTTGGCGATCGGGTGTTCGATGTCCCACGGCGCCATGAACTGGCCCTTCTTGATGTTCACGGCACAGCCCGAGCGCCCGGCTGCCACGAGCAGGTCGGTCTGTCGGCACAGGAAGGCCGGGATCTGCACCATGTCCACCTTGCCGGCGGCCAGCTCGGCGTGGGCGATCTCGTGGATGTCGGTCATCACGGGGACGCCGACCTGGGCACGCACCTCCGCCAGCAGGGCCAGCCCCTCCTCGGCGCCCGGCCCGCGGAAGGAGTCGCCCGACGTGCGGTTGGCCTTGTCGAAGCTGGCCTTGAACACGAACGGGATGCCCAGCTCCCCGGTCATCTCGGCCAGTGTGCGCGCGATCTCGAACGGCGAACGGTCGTCCTCGATGACGCACGGGCCGGCCAGCACGAACAGCGGGCCGCCGCGAGCGATGGAGAGGGAACCGACGTTCATCAGGGCGTCTCGCCGAGGGAGCGTGAAGGGGGCATTCTAGTGTCCCGCGACCCTCGCGGTCAGTCTTCCGGTCACGCCGGCCGCCGGGCTCGTGCGGCTGCGGTCGGGGGCAGGACCCCGTGGGGGCGGTGGCGTAGGGTAGCGGCGCGCAGCGTGCGATGGAGGGAGGCGACGTGAGAGTGCTGGTCCTGGGTGGCACGGGGTTCGTCGGCACGGCGGTCATGGCCGAGCTGGCGCGTCGCGGCGAGCATCCGATCGGCGTGGGGACGTCTCCACGGGCTCAACCCGACCCGGCCTTTCCGGGCGCCGCTCCCACGCTGGTGGCGGCCGACCTGTCCGAGCCCGGCGCCGCGCAGCGACTGCTGACCGAGCGACGGCCCGACGCCGTGATCAACCTGGCGGCGGTGCCTGACATCGGTCCGTGTCGCGCGGCGCCCGAGCGTGCGCAGCGGCTCAACACCGATCTGCCCGGGGAACTCGCGGCCCTCTGCGCCGAGGCCGGGACGCGCTTGGTGCACGTCTCCACCGACCAGGTCTTCGACGGCACCCGCGGCGGTTGGACCGAGACGGACCGTGCGGCCCCGTTGCACCTGTACGGCGAGACCAAGCTGGCGGGAGAGCGAGCCGTCCTGGAGCGGGACCCCGCGGCGGCCATCGTGCGTCCGGCCCTGGTCACGGGCGAGGCTCCAGCCGGCCGGCGCTCCGCCACCACCGGCCTGCTGGCGGCGTTGGCGCGCGGTGAGACGCCGAACATGTTCACCGACGAGGTGCGCAGCCCGGTCGCGGTCGACGATGTGGCCCGGGCGCTGGTCGATCTCGTGCGGATCCCCGCCGCCGGTGTCTTCCACTGCGGCGGCCCGCGGGCCATGACGCGCTACGAACTCGCCTGTCTCGAGCTGGAGCGCCGCGGACGGGACTCCGCGTCGGTGGGGCAGGGCACCCGCGCGGCAGCCGGACTCGATCGCGAACGGCCCGCCGATCTGAGCCTGGACAGCAGCCGCTTGATCGCACGGCTGGGCTGGCAGCCGCGGGTCCTCGGGGGCGACTGAGCGTGTCGCAGTCGCGCGCCGCGGTGGCTCCATGGGCATGGCTGAGCCTGCTGCCGGCGAGCGCGGCCGCGGCTCCACGGGACCGTTCTCCGGGCGCCCTTTTCTCCTCCCTCCGCGCGTGGACAATGCCGCAGCACTGATGAAGACCTTCATCCTCCTGCCGACTGGAATCGCCGACGTGCCCGTGGGCGCGCTCGGGGGGCGCACGCCGCTCGAGGTCGCGCACACGCCCCACTTCGACCGCCTGGCGAAGGCCGGGCGCGTGGGCCTCGTGCGCCAGGTACCCGACGGCATGCGCAACGGCAGCGACGCCGCCGTGCTGGCCGTGCTCGGCTACGACCCGCGGCACACCGAAGCCACCCGTGGCGGGATCGAGGCGGCGGGCATGGGCGTGGAACTCGCGCCCGACGACCTCGCGTTCCGCATGAACTTCGTGTCGACCTTCCGCGGGCACCTGGTGGACTTCAACGCGGGACACATCGGCAACGTCGAGGCGCGCCTGCTGGTGGAGGCGTTGCAGCAGGATCTGGGCGGGGGACGCTTCTCGTTCCACGCGGGGCTCGGCTACCGCAACCTGCTCGTGGTGCACGGCGGCAAGGGGCTGCAGATCGAGACGGTGCCGCCGCAGGAGGTGCAGGGCCAGGCGCTCGCCGACTACATGCCCTACGGACCCGATGCGCGCCTGCTGACGGACCTCGTGGACGAGGCCGGCCGTGTGCTGGCGAGCCACGACGTGAATCGCGTGCGCGTGGACCTGGGCGAGAACCCGGCCGACCGCATCTGGCCCTGGGCACCCGGATGGAGCTCGGCCATCGAGCCGTTCGCGCTGCGCACCGGTCGCAGCCTGTCGGTCGTGGCGGCGGTTCCGCTCGTGCGCGGCCTGGGCCGCATGATGCGCGCCGACGTGCCGACCGTGCCCGGCGCCACCGGGTACTACGACACCGATTACATCGCCAAGGTGCGCACGGCCCTGGCCGAGCTGGAGACGCACGACGTCGTGCTGTTGCACGTGGCCGCCGCCAACGAGGCCTGTCACGAGACCGACGTACGCCTGAAGGTGTCGGCCATCGAGGAGCTTGACCGCTTCGTGGTGGGTGCGTTGCTGCAGGCGCTGGAGCGGCGCGAAGACGTGCGTATCCTCGTCACGACCGATCACATGACGTCGACCATCGAGCGCGAGGGCTCGACCGAGCAGGTGCCGTTCTGCGTCTGGGGTGCCGGCGTGCATCCGGTGCGAGCGGCGCGCTTCACCGAGGCCGAGGCCACGGCGGGGGAACTGCACGTGGACCAGGGGCACACCCTGCTCGAGTACGTGTTGTCCGGCGGCGCGGTGCCGACCGCCGGCGGACCCGGGCACGGCGCTGCGCCCGTGGCGGACGGCGACGAACGAAACGACACGGCGGAGGCCGCAGGATGACCACCACGCAGATCGAGATGGCCACGCGCTACGACCCCAAGCAGGTCGAGAGCGCGATGCGTGCACGCTGGGAGAGCAGCGGCGCGCTGGTCGCCGGCAGCGGCGATCCGTCGCGCCCCACCTACACGATCATGATCCCGCCGCCCAACGTGACCGGCGTGCTGCACATGGGTCACGCGCTCAACGGCACCCTGCAGGACATCGTGGCCCGGCACCGACGGCTGGGCGGCTTCGATGTGCTCTGGCTCCCGGGCACCGACCATGCCGGCATCGCCACCCAGGCGGTGGTGGAGAAGAAGCTCTTCGCGGAAGAGAAGATCACCCGCGAGGAGTTGGGACGCGACGCGTTCCTGCAGCGCGTGTGGGAGTGGAAGGAGCGTCACGGCGACGTGATCCTCGAACAGTTCAAGCGGCTGGGTGCGTCCTGCGACTGGTCGCGGACGCGCTTCACCCTCGAAGAGGGCATGTCGCGCGCGGTGCGCGACGCGTTCGTGAAGCTCTGGGAGCAGGAGCTGATCTACCGCGGCGCGCGGCTGGTGAACTGGGACTGTGTGCTGCAGACGGCGATCTCGGATGACGAGATCGAGTTCAAGACCCGCGCGGGCAAGCTCTGGCACCTGAAGTACCCGGTGTCCGGCCGCAGCGGTGAGTTCGTGACCGTGGCCACGACGCGGCCCGAGACGATGCTCGGCGACACGGGCGTGGCCGTGCACCCCGACGACGGACGCTACCGGGACCTGGTCGGCAAGACGCTCACGCTGCCGCTGGTCGATCGCGAGATCCCCGTCGTGGCCGATGACACGGTGGACCCCGCGTACGGCAGCGGTGCGGTCAAGGTCACCCCCGGTCACGACCCGAACGACTACGAGCGCGGCGCGCGTCACGGGCTGCCGATCGTCAACATCCTCGAGCAGGACGGGACGCTGGGCGCGGCGGCCGGTCGCTTCGCGGGGCTGAAGCGCGAGCAGGGCCGCAAGGCCGTGGTGGCGGCCATGGAGGAGCTGGGCCTGCTCGAGAAGGTCGAGGAGATCGAGCACAACGTGCCGCTGAGCGACCGCAGCAAGAGCCCGATCGAGCCCATCGTGAGCGAGCAGTGGTTCGTGAAGATGGAGCCCTTGGCGCGGCCTGCGATCGCGGCGGTGAAGAACGGCTCGTTGCGCTTCCAGCCGGCGCGTTGGAGCAAGGTCTACCTCGACTGGCTCGAGAACGTGCGCGACTGGTGCATCAGTCGTCAGCTCTGGTGGGGCCATCGCATCCCGGTCTGGTACGACGAGGACAACGTGCCCGTGGCGTCCCGGGACGACCTCGCGATCGGGTCGCCCCACCCCCAGACGGGCAAGCCCATCGTGCGTCAGGACGACGATGTACTCGACACCTGGGCCAGCTCCTGGCTGTGGCCCTTCGCGACCCTCGGCTGGCCCGACGTCACGCCCGACCTCACGCGCTTCTACCCCACGCAGTTCCTGTCCACGGCGAGTGAGATCATCTACCTGTGGGTGGCGCGCATGGTCATGGCCGGGTACGCGTTCATGGATCGCCTGCCCGAAGCCGAGCGCTGCCCCTTCTCCACCTGCTACATCCACGCCACCGTGCTCGACGGCGAAGGCCGGCGCATGAGCAAGAGCGCGGGCAACGGCATCGACCCGATCGAGATGATCGACGAGTACGGCGCCGACGCCGTGCGCTTCTCGCTGGTGATGCTGACCAAGGAAGGCCAGGACACCAAGCTCGCCCCCGAGAAGTTCGAGATGGGGCGCAACTTCATCAACAAGCTCTGGAACGCGAGCCGCTTCGTGCTCACCCAGGCCCCGTCCCTGCCCGCGCTCGATGCCGCGTCGGTGACGACGCTGGAGGATCGCTGGATCCTGTCGCGCCTGCGCGCGGCGATCGAGGAGATCGGCGCCGCCTACGAGCAGTACCGCTTCAACGACGCCGCCCAGCAGCTCTACCGCTTCGTCTGGAACGACGTCTGCGACTGGTATGTCGAGGCGGTCAAGGCGCGCCTGATGGAAGGTGACGCGCTGGCCTGCGGCGTGCTCGGCCGTCTGCTCGCCGACATGTTGACCATGCTCCACCCGCTGGCGCCGTTCGTCACCGAAGCCGTGTGGGAACGCCTGCGCTCGGCCTGCGACGCCGAACTGCCCGAGATGCTCATGACCGCGGCCTGGCCCGCGGCGGACGGCATCACCCGGGACGACGAGGCCGAAGCCGATCTGGACCTGGCCCAGACCGTCGTCAGCGCCTTGCGCAAGCTGCGCCAGCAGAACAACGTGTCCGATCGCAAGCCGGCCACGGCCACGGTGATCCTGCCCGATGATGTCTCGGTCGCGGGCCTGGAGCGCGCGCGCGGCCTTGTCATGCGCATGGCGCACCTCGAAGAGCTGCACGCCGGCACCGCGCCGACGCGCCCCGAGGGCGCGGCAGGGGACGTGACCGAGGGCCTCGAAGTGCTGCTGCACCTCGACGGTCTCGTGGACCGTGAGGCCCAGCGACTCGACCTGGAACGCAGCCTGGCCAAGCTCGAGAAGCAGATCGCCGGGGTGTCGGGCAAGCTCGGCAACGAGAAGTTCGTGTCCAAGGCGCCGGCCGATGTGGTCGCGCGCGAACGGGCCCGGCTGGCCGAACTCGAGGGCGAGAAGGTGCGCGTCGAGGAGTTGTTGACCGGCCTGGGGAGCTGAGCTCGCTGCGCGTCAGGGGTGCACGAACCCCTCGAGCGTGAAGTCCAGGCGCGGGAGCAGCTCGTGCCCGGTGTCGACGCTGAAGCTGACGCGCATGCTGACGCGGCCGCGCTCTTCTTCCACGCTGCTGAGCAGCGGGCCGGGTGGTGCCTCGGACATGCTCACGGGGACCCGGCCGCGCACGCGACCGTCGCGGTCGTAGAACACGAGCTGATCACGGTCTTCGCCGACGCCGACCGCGCCGCCCTGGGCCGGGCCCCTGGGGCGCAGCGCTACCAGGAAGTGATGTCCGCCCCCGAGCAGCATGGGGCTCGCCATGACCTGGGTGCGCACTGCCAGGACGCCGACGGCGAGTTCGCTCGGTCCGTTCTCGCGCAACTCGGCGAACGAGGGTCCGCTGCCCCTGCCCACGGCACCGAAGGTGATGTGCTCGAAGCCGGTGACGACGCGCTGGTCCTCGTCGTACCCGAGCTGCTCCCAATGGGCGATGTCGTGCAGGTCGATGCCGAGCGCGAGGCGGGTGAGGTGCTGCAGCGGGATCCCCCGTCGGGCGCTGGCGCTCGAGGCGAGGTCGATCACGACGCGCCACACGGCTTCCCGCTCCGGGTGCAGCGAACGAGCGGTGCGGAAGCCGAGGCGCCGCAGCAGGTCCGGGCGCATCTCGGAGAGGCGCGAGCGACCCTGGCCCCAGTGCCTCTGGGCTCCCAGCCAAGCGGACGACACCCGCGTGTCGATCCGGCAACCCACGCTGTCGCTGGCGAAGTCGCCGCCCTTGAGCACCCGCGGGTCCGCGCTCGTGCGCGAGGCGGTCGTGCCGATGGCGAAGGCCAGGTCTCCGCTCTGTGGGCTCGGAAACGGTGTGTACGCGCTGGCGGTCCACTCGAGCACGTTGCCGGCCATGTCCAGCACGCCGTACGGGCTGGCTCCGCGGACGTACGAGCCCACGCTGGTCGGGCGGCGCGGCGCGTTGTCCCCCGAGTTGAGCCATGCCGACGACCACGCGTAGGGCGACATGGCACCGCGGATCCACGGGTAGTCACCCTCGCCGTCGCCGCGTGCCGCGCGCACCCACTCGGCTTCGGTGGGCAGCCGGCTGCCACTCCACTCGAGATACGCGCTCAGCTCCTCGAGCTCGATGTGGGTCACGGGGAAGTCGTGCTGCCCGTTGGGCATCTTGCCGAACGACCAGCTCTCTCGCCGCAGGCCATCGGACGGTGCGCGCTCGGTGGCGTCGAGGAACACGCGCCACTGCAGGTTCGTGATCTCGGTGCGGTCGATGTAGAAGGGCCCGACGTCGACACGGTGTCTCGGGGTCTCCTCGTCGAAGGCGAGGGCCGAGAGCCCCGCGCCTGACAAGGTCAGGGAGCGAACCCGGTGCTCCGACGTGCCCAACCATGTCGGCCCCCCGGGGATCAGCAGCATGCCGGGCGGCGTGCGCGCGGCGACCTGCTCCTCGGTCTCGGCGGTGCCACCGCCGCCGGCGTCGTCTAGCGCTTCGCGCGGGGGATCGGCTTCGTCCTCGACGAACTCCTCGTCCTCTTCGGGTTCATCGGGGATCTCGCGCGGCACGATGCGACGCACGGGGCCCGCGCCGATCTCCGCTGAGATCGGCGGATCCCGGGCCGGTGCGGGTTCCGGCTCAGGCGCCTTGGTTGCGAGGGCCTCGTCCGCGACGGACGTCGTCCCCGCGACGGCGAGATCGGAAACCGGTCGGCGCCCGACCCGGCGCTCGGGATCGAAGACGAACAGGATCCAGACGAGTGCGGCGGCCGTCAGCAGCGCGGCGAGACCGAGCAGCTTGACCAGCCGCCGGTGGGCGATGCGCTCGTCGATTGGGGAGTGCGCCACACGTCCTCCTCGTGCGAACGATCTTACCTCGCGGGGGGGGCGTGGTGACGGGGAGCAGCCCTGTCGGTCTGCGGGGATGCCGCAGCTTCGATCGCTCGAGGCCGTTGCCGGCCAGTTCGTGCTATCGCGCGAGGCAATCGCCGGCCGGTTCCTGCTATCTCTCGAGGCCGTCGCCGGCCAGTTCGACGTCGAAAGAGAAGTGCAGCGCCTGGCGTTGCACCACGTCGACGCAGAAGTCGATCCTCCAGCGCCGCCCGTCGTCGCTGCGTTCGACCGCGAGCGGCAGCTTGTCGACCTCGTACACCGGTCCTGCCGGCAGGTAGGCGACGATCGCGTCACGAGCGTTGGAGAAGAGCAGGACGTCGGCGTCCTGGGGGAACTCGATGTCGTGCGCCACGGCGTGGATCGGCACCTCCGGCCACGCCGCGGTGCTGGCCTCCGGCGCGATGGCGTGTGCCGGGAGCTCCTGCCTCCTGCGCGCCTGCTTGAAGGCCTTCGACTCGCCTGCGGCCTTGTAGGCGACGGTGTACTCGCCGGCGGGCAGGTCGGGCGACTGCATGGTCTCGCTGGTGGTGAGGATGCCCAGGGCGAACGGCTCGTCGATCGACTCCCGCTTCAGCTTGGTCAGGCGCGGGCCGCGGCCGACGCCGCGGTGTCCGAAGGCCAGGTAGCGGTAGCCGGTGATGACCCGTTGTTCCTCGTCGTAGGTGGTGACGTCGTAGCCGAAAGCGTCGCGCTCGTCGATCCTGGCGCGGGCGAGCCCGGGCGGCAGCAGTCGTCGGTACGCGTGCCGAAGCACGTCGACGCCCGGGCGGACCGAACGCGCGGCGCGGAAGCCCAGGGCTTCGTCGCTGTCCCGCGGCGGCTTGCCCACGCGCACGTCGATGCGCGACAACGTGGCGTCGGAGACGAAGCAACCACCCTTGATGACGAAGTGCTCGTCGTCGAAGTTGGGCGCGAGCTTGTACTCGCCGCGGCCGCGCTTGAAATCGAGGGGCTCGAAGCCCTCGAAGGGCGCGAACCGGCTGCTGGTCCACTCGAAGACGTTGCCGGCCATGTCGAGCGCGCCGAACGGGCTGGCACCGAAGGGGAAGCGACCCACCGAAACGGGGCGCTGCGGGATCGTCAGCCCTGACTGACACTTGCGAAGGTCCCAGTGTCTGCCGTACGGGTAGTCGAACTCGGCGTTGTCGCCCCGGGCTGCGCGGACCCACTCGGCTTCGGAAGGGAGTCGTTTGCCGCACCAGCGCAGGTAGTCCTGCACCTCGGTCAGGCTCACGTTGGTGACAGGGAAGGACTCCATGCCTTGTGGGATCCTGCCCCCGGGCCAGCTGTATTCGGTGAGCACGTCCGATGGCTCGCGGCTCGCGGCCTCGAGGTAGACCTTCCACTGGAGGTTCGTCACCTCGGTGCGGTCGATGAAGAACGCGTCGAGGTCCACGAACCGACGCGGCGTCTCGGCCGCGAACAGGGTCAGGTTGTAGGTGTCCTCCTGCGCCAGGGCGCGGGCACGCTCCGTGTCGATGCCGATCGCCACCTCGCCGGCGCTCACGTAGACCATGTCCGGCGGCGGTTCTCGCGAGGTCGGCCGGAAGGCGAGCTGACTGCCGACGGGGTCAGACGGCTCGGGGGGCGGCTCCGCCTCGACGGGGCCGCTCGTTGCGGTGGCCGTATCGGGTCCCTGCGAGGCTGCGCCGGGGGCAGGGTCGACCTGGGCCGCCGTGTCGTGCGTCGAGTCTCCGGTCGGGGCCGACGGCGAGGCCTGCGGGTCGGTGCCGGGGCGGCGGGCCAGGCGCCGATCGGGCTCGAAGAACAGGATCACCCAGACCAACAGCGCCGCGGCCAGGAGGGCCACCAGCGCCAGTCGCTTCACGAGTCGCCGGTGGGCGATCCGGTCCTGCGATGCAGGGTGGGTCATGTGTCGTCCTCGGGCCGACGAGGTTACTCGTCGGCCCGAGGGAGGTGACGCCGCGCGCGGAGGCTGGGCCGCGGCCTACTTCTTGAGGCCTTCGCCCGCCAGTTCGACTTCGAGGGCGAACTGCAGCGCCTTGCGTTGCACGACGTCGACGCAGAAATCGATGTTCCAGGTGCGTCCGTCGCCGCTGCTCTTGCCCTCGATCGGGGCCTTCGTCACCTCGCTGACCTTGCCCGCTTCCAGGAAGCCCACCACGACGTTGTTGGCGTTGTAGAAGAGCAGCACGTCGTCGTCCTGGGGGTACTCGATGTCGTCCACGACGTCATGGATCGGCACACCGGGCCACGGCGCAGTGGCGCCATCCGGGTCGGCTGCGTCCGCCTTGCGACCCTTCTTCTTCTTGCGGGCTTCCTTGTAGGCCTTCGACTCACCCTTGCCCTTGTAGGCGACGGTGTACTCGCCGGCCGGCAGGTTGGGTGACTTCATGGTCTCGCTGGTGGCGAGGATGCCCAGGGCGAACGGCTCGTCGACTGACTCCTTCTTCAACTTGGTCAGGCGCGGGCCGCGGTCGGCACCGCGGGGGCCGAAGGCCAGGTAGCGGTAGCCGGTGATGACCTTGCGGTCCTCGTCGTAGGACGTGATCTCACGCCCGAAGCAGTCGGAGTAGTCGACCTTGGCCTTCGACAGGCGCGGCGGCAGCAGGCGCTGGTAGGCATGGACCAACGAATCGCGGCCGTCGTTGACGGAGCGGGCGGAACGGAAGCCGAGTGCTTCGTCACTGTCGCGCGGCGGCTTGCCGACGCGCACGTCGATGCGCGAGAGTGCGCGGTCGGAGACGAAGCAGCCGCCCTTGATGACCTTCTGGGTGCTGTCGAACTCGGGGGCCAGTTTGTGGGTCTCGCGCCCACGCTTGTAGGAGAGCGGCCTGAAGCCATCGAACGGTGTGAAGCCGCTGCTGGTCCACTCGAACACGTTGCCGGACATGTCGAGAGCGCCGAACGGGCTTGCCCCGTCGGGGAAGCCACCGACGGCAACCGGGCGCTGGGGAATGGTCAGACCGGACTGGCACTTGCGATGGTCCCAGCGCTTGCCGTACGGGTAGTCGAACTCGGCGTTGTCGCCGCGCGCTGCCCGCACCCACTCCTGTTCGGTGGGCAGGCGCTTGCCGCACCAGCGCAGGTAGTCCAGCACCTCGGGCAGGTTCACGTTGGTGATCGGGAAGTACTCGTTGCCTTCCGGGATCTTGCCGCCCGGCCAGCCGTAGTCGGTGAGCACGTCCGACGGCTTGCGGTCGGTGGCATCCAGGTAGACCTTCCACTGCAGGTTGGTCACTTCGGTCGTGTCGATGAAGTACGCCTCGAGCTCGACGACCTGGGGCGGCGTCTCGGCCGCGAAGAGGGTCATGTTGTAGGTGTCGTTCTGGCCCAGGTCGCGAACGCGGTCCTCGCTCACACCCACCACGACCTCACCGGCCTCCACGAACACCATGCCGGGCGGGGGCTCGTCGGTGGGTGACGACGTCTCGCGCACGACCTGGATGTCGTTGAACGCGATGGCCTGAGGTTCGAGCAGCGCCTGACCTGGGACCTGCAGGATCAGACAGAAAGCCAACGTGGTGATGGAGGCGATCACGAGGCGCTCCGATGGACTCGCTCGCCGGTTCGGCGAACGACCAGTTGGGGGTAGAAGGTCAGCCGCAAGGCGCAGCCGGCCCTGGGCTTCGGGGGAGACCGACCACCGCTCGATAGAGTGGCACACACTTAGGCTGTATTCTAGAAACCGGCGGAATGTAACAGAGGCCGTCAGACTGTCAATATCGGCAGCGTAGAGGGGGTTTCGGGAACACCGAAACGAACTTGCACAGAGGTTCCCGCGTAGCCGGTCAGGTTCTGCCCAGCGGGCTGGCCATACGGCGGCGGATCGTCGAGGATCCACGCCCAAACCGACAACCAGCCGAGTCGAGCAGCACCTTTGGACGCGGACCAACCCCCATCTCAGGCAGCCGAAGGCGAGACCGCGCCCTGCGTGGACGAGCACGGAGTGCTGGAAGTCGTGGTCGCTGCTGATGATGCCGGGTCGCGAATTGACCGCTTCCTGGGCCGTTTCCTCGCACCCCACTACTCGCGCTCGTTCCTCTCGGCGTTGATCGACGAGGGCGCGATCCGCTTGTGCACGCGGGGCGCAGGGGACGAGAAGCAGGTTCGTCCCGCCTACCGCATCGAGGCCGGCGACACGATCCGCGGCCGCCTGGGGGACCCGGTCAGCAGGCTGCCCGGACCCGAGCCCGTGGACTTCGGAGTTATCCACAGTGATGAACAGATCGTCATTGTGGACAAACCCGCCGGCGTGATCATCCACCCGGGCAGCGGAGCCAAGTCGGGCACGCTCGTGAACGGCCTGCTGCAGCGATTCCCCGAAATCGCCGTCGTGGGCAAGGCCGATCGCCCGGGCATCGTGCACCGCCTCGACCGCGAAACGACCGGCGTGATGGTCGTCGCCCGCACCAACGACGCGGCGCGCTCGCTGGTCAACCAGTTCAAGCGCAAGACGGTCCAGAAGGAGTACACCGCCATCGTCTGGGGCGAGATGCCGTTCGACAGCGACTGGATCGACCTGCCCCTGGACATCGATCCGAAGCGGCCCACCCGGCGTCGTGTCGTCCAGCAGGGCGGCCAGTCCGCCTCGACCTTCTACAAGGTGCAGCGCCGCCTGGGTGTGGTCACGCTCGTGTCGGCCTTCCCGCGCACGGGGCGCACGCACCAGATCCGCGTGCACCTGGATCACGTCGGCTTCGCGGTGATCGGTGACAGCGCCTACGGTCACAAGGCACGCCAGGGCTACAAGCGCTGGTGTGAAGCACGCGAACAGGCGGGCCTGCCGGTGCCTGGCCTGGCTCGACACGCGCTGCACGCCCACAAGCTCTCGTTCGAGCACCCGGGCACGGGCGAGCGCGTGGAGTACGAGGCGCCGTTGCCCGCCGACATGGCCGAGGTGATCGACATCGTCACCAACTCCCCTGCGTGATCCGACCGGCCTGCCCTCCACCGGTTCTCCTCCGAGCGAACCCATGACGCACGACTTGCAACACTGGATCGACGAGGTCTTCGCCCCCGCGTTACGCGCCGGTGGCCGCGACGAGTTGCCCCTGTCCGCGAGCACGGGGTCGGGGCTCGAACTCGAGCCGCTCTACGAGCCCACGCAGCACCCCGCGCCTGAGGGCGACGAACCCCTGGGCCGCCCCGGTGAGTTCCCCTTCACCCGCGGCCCCTACCCGACCATGTACCGCGGGCGCCCCTGGACCATGCGCCAGTACTCGGGCTTCTCCACGGCCGAGGCGACCAACGCGCGCTTCCGCTTCCTGCTCGAGAAGGGCCAGTCGGGTCTCAGCGTCGCCTTCGACCTGCCCACGCAGATGGGCCACGACCCGGACGCCGAGCTGGCCCAGGGCGAGGTCGGCAAGGTGGGCGTGTCGATCGCCACGCTCGGCGACTTCGAGACGTTGTTCAACGGCATCCCCCTCGACGACGTCTCGGTCTCGATGACGATCAACTCCACGGCGCCGGTGTTGCTGGCGTTCATGATCGCCGCGGGGAAGCGCCAGGGTGTGTCCGCCGACAAGCTGCGCGGCACGCTGCAGAACGACCTGCTCAAGGAGTACATCGCTCGGGGCACCTACCGCTTCCCGCCGGCGCCGTCACTGCGGCTCACGACCGACGTGATCGCGCACTGCTTCGAGCACTTGCCGCGCTTCAACCCGATCTCGATCAGCGGCTACCACATGCGCGAGGCGGGCTGCACGGCGCCCCAGGAGCTGGCCTTCACGTTGGCCAACGGCCTGCAGTACGTGCAGTGCGTCGTGGATCGCGGCCTCGACGTGAACAAGTTCGCGGGTCGGCTGTCGTTCTTCTTCAACGCCCACAACGACTTCTTCGAGGAGGTCGGCAAGTTCCGCGCGGCGCGGCGCATGTGGGCGCGGCTGCTCCGGGATCGCTTCGGCGCCAGCCGTCCCGAGGCCATGCGCCTGCGCTTCCACACCCAGACGGCGGGCTCGACACTCACCAGCCAGCAGCCCGACGTGAACGTGGTACGCGTCACGCTGCAGGCACTCGCCGCCGTGCTGGGCGGCACCCAATCGCTGCACACGAACAGCCGCGACGAAGCGCTCGGCCTGCCGACGGAGAGTGCCGCACTGCTCGCGTTGCGGACGCAGCAGGTGATCGCCGAGGAGAGCGGCGTCACCAACGCCATCGACCCCCTGGGCGGCTCGCCGCTCGTCGAGGCGCTCACCGATCGCCTCGAAGCAGAGGCCATGGAGTTGATCGCCGAGGTCGACGCGCGCGGCGGTGCCCTCGGCGCCGTCGAGAAGGGCTTCCAGCAGGGCGAGATCCACCGCGCGGCCTACGATCACCAGAAGGCCGTCGAGGCCGGCACGCGCCGCATCGTCGGCGTGAACTGCTACGCGGTCGACGAAGAGCGCTCGCCGCCGATCCTGCGCGTCGACGATGCCCTGGCCACCAAGCGGGCGGAAGAGCTCTCTGCCTGGCGCGCCGCTCGCGATGCCGCCGCGTGCGAAGCGGCACTGGGCGGGCTGGCCGGAGCTGCGGTGAACGACGACGAGAACCTCATGCCGCTGCTGGTCACCGCCGTCGAGGCGGGCGCCACGGTCGGCGAGATCTGCAGGCGCCTCGAGACGGTCTTCGGCCGCTACGCGCCCGCGTCCCTCTTCTAGGGTTCGAGCGAACGCTCACGCCGGCGTCCGCCTGGTCCGCTTCGAGGTCCGGGTGGATGCGACGGCTGGCGCGGCGCGTCGCGGCGCGCCATCATGTTGCCCATGACCGCACGCCTCTCCCATCTCGGTATCGCCGTGGCCGCGCACGACGAGGCGCTGCGCTTCTGGCGCGATCTGCTCGGCCTCCCGCTGGTGCACAGCGAACATGTGGACTCGGACGGTGTGAGCGTGGCCATGCTCCAGCTCGGCCGTCACTCCGGCGCCGGTGACGGGGGCGGCAACATCGAGCTGCTCCAGCCCGATCCCGGCGACAACCCGGTGGCGCGCTTCGTGGCCAAGCGCGGTGCCGGCATCCATCACCTCGCGCTGGAGGTGGACGACATCCACGCCCTCGTGGCGAGCCTGCGCGAGGCGGGGATCCGGCTGATCGACGAGCAGCCGCGGCCCGGCGCGCACGACACCACGGTGGCCTTCGTGCACCCCAAGAGCACCGGCGGCGTGCTGGTGGAACTGGTGCAGGCGCCGTAGGTCGCACGGGGTCGTCCGCGAGTTGTGGCACCCATTCCCGCTCGGTTCGTACGGGGTGCGCTCGCGGCCCGCGTGCTTCGGCGCCTCGCCGGGTTCAGCTCGAGCGTCGCGTGTTCCGGTCGGACTGGCGCTTGCGGGCCCGGTCACCGCGGCGCTTCACCAGGCGCACGCGCGGGGCGCAATCGCCCACCGGAGCGCCCCAGGCACCTTCGTGGATGGGGCCCCGCAGCGTGCCGAGCAGACGGCGGTAGGCCGCGGGCTCGAGGCGCGTGACCGGCAGGTGCCCGGCCGGCGGCTCGTCGGCGGGGGCTGACCAGGCGCAGGCCAGGCCGTCCCGCTGGCGGCGGTGCTTCACGATCAGCAGGGGCAGGGGGAGCGGCAGGGACGCCTCGCTGCGTGAGCCCGGCTCCAGCACCGAGAGCCGTTCGGCGGCGATGGCTTCGGCCACGGTCCCGGGGTTGGCTTCGAGGGCTTCGAGCTCCTCGAGGATCTCGTCGCCGAAGCGTGGTACCGGTGTGCACACGGTGATCTGCGTCGGGGCGCTCACGGACAGCAACAGTTCGCCCAGGGCGTCGCACCAGTCCTCCCGTTGCGGGAGGAAGACCCACAACTCGGTTGCGCCGGCGATGTCGTCGGCGCCGAGCAGATGATGGGCGGCCGTCGTCGGCGCGGGCTCCGTGTTCGCGGTCGGCGTGACTGCCGGGGACTGCGCGGCGGCGGGCGAGCGACGGCTGGCGTGGATCTCCTCCGTCAGCCGGTCGACGAGGCCGTCGGCGTCCGCGCGCGCCAACCCGACCTGCTCCAGCCGCGCGCGGAAGGCACGCCGCACACCCACCTCCATGCGCGACGACCAGCCCGCCTGCCCGCGCAGCATGCTGTTGAGCTGCGTGCGCACGGAGGCCGGGTTGTTGCGCTCCTCGCCCGCGGCGATCGCGACGGCCAGGGCCGTCTGGCTCGCGAACGGGATCCCGTCGCCGAGCGACGTGGGCAGGGGCCCGAAGAGGAGGTCGTGGATCACGGTGGGGCGTGACGTCGGCGTACGGCGGTTCGGCAAAGCGAGGCGGCCTCTACAGGGAGACGGGTCCCTCGCCCGTCCTGCCCTGCAATCGAGTGTATCAGCGTGAAACCCAAAAAGTTGGATTTTGCATCTTGCAGAAATTTACAGACCCGCCAATACTACCGCTCGCGGTTTGGAGATGGCGGTTGGGTTCTTCAGCCGAGACCTCGGGAAGGCCTTCCTGAGGTGGCGCAAAGTGCGTCTGTAGAAGGAGTTGGGACGGCCGCGGCACGCGGCGGGAAGATGGCGCTCGCTGTTGTTCCCGGTCGTCCCGACGACTTCGCAGGGCCCTGCGCCGGGCTCCGACGAGAGCCCCTGGCGCGCCCACGAGGGCCCTCTTGGCCCGCTTCCATGAGCGCCCGAGGGTCCCGCTCCATGAGCCCGGAGGGTCTCCCGACGCCCCAGGGGCCGGTTCCATGAGCGCCTCGGCACCCGGCTCGATGAGCGCCCTGGGGTCAGCGGCCCCGTCCCTATAATCTCGCGCCCTTCGGGGACCCACGTCTTCGGGTCCCTTTCGTCGGGCCGCCTTCCCGGCTGGCCACTGCCGTCCCCCGCGAGAACCCTCGATGTCCGACAACGTCGCCGAACTGCGCCGCCGCAAGGAAGCCGCGCTCCTGGGTGGGGGTGCCAAGCGCATCGAGGCCCAGCACGAGAAGGGCAAGCTCACGGCCCGCGAGCGCCTGGACCTGCTGCTCGACGAGGGCAGCTTCCAGGAGTACGGCGCGCTGATCGAGAGCCGCACGACGGCCTTCGGCTTCAAGCCGACGCCGGGCGACGGCGTGGTCACGGGCTTCGGCACGATCGAGGGACGTCCCTGCGCCGTGTTCAGCCAGGACTTCACCGTGAGCGGCGGGGCGCTGGGCGAAGCCCACGCGGCCAAGGTCGTGGCGCTGATGGAGAAGGCGCTCAAGGTCGGCGTGCCGGTCATCGGCCTGAACGACAGCGGCGGCGCGCGCATCCAGGAGGGCGTGGTCTCGCTCGGCGGGTACGCCGACATCTTCCTGCAGAACACGCTGGCCAGCGGGGTCATCCCCCAGCTCTCGGCGATCCTCGGCCCCTGCGCCGGCGGCGCGGTGTACAGCCCGGCGATCACCGACTTCATCGTGATGGTGGAGAAGACCGCCTACATGTTCGTGACCGGTCCCAACGTGGTGAAGACGGTCACCCACGAAGAAGTCAGCGCCCAGGACCTCGGTGGCGCGCGCGTGCACTCGTCCAAGAGCGGCGTGTCGCACTTCCGGGCCGCCAACGACGCCGACGCGCTCTCGTTGCTGCGTCGCCTGTTCTCGTACCTGCCGCTGAACAACCGCGAGGACCCGCCGCGCGTGCACTGCGAGGACGACCCGGCCCGCGCCGACGAGGGCCTCGACACGCTCGTCCCCGAGAACCCCAACAAGCCCTACGACATCCGCGAGGCCATCACCCGCGTGGTGGACGATGGCGAGTTCCTGGAGGTGCACGCCGACTTCGCGCCCAACATCGTGGTGGGCCTGGCCCGCCTCGACGGGCGCTCGGTGGGCATCGTCGGCAACCAGCCCGCCGTGCTGGCCGGCGTGCTCGACATCGACAGCAGCGACAAGGCCGCCCGCTTCGTGCGTTTCTGCGACGCGTTCAACATCCCGCTGGTGACCTTCGAGGACGTGCCGGGTTTCCTGCCGGGGACGGTCCAGGAGCACGGCGGCATCATCCGCCACGGCGCCAAGCTGCTCTACGCGTACTGCGAAGCCACCGTGCCCAAGCTCACCGTGATCTGTCGCAAGGCCTACGGCGGTGCGTACGACGTGATGTCGTCCAAGCACATCCGCGGCGACCTCAACCTGGCCTGGCCCGCGGCGGAGATCGCCGTGATGGGCGCCAAGGGCGCGGTGGAGATCATCTTCCGCAAGGAGATCGCCGCCGCCGACGACAAGCAGGCCGAAGCAGCGCGCCTGGTGAAGGAGTACGAAGACCGCTTCGCCAACCCCTACGAGGCGGCTGCCCGCGGCTACGTCGACGCCATCATCGAGCCCCACGAGACTCGCGCACGACTGATCGCCGGCCTGCGCCTGCTCGAGACCAAGCGCGACAAGAACCCGCCCAAGAAGCACGGAAACATCCCGCTGTAGGGCGCACGGCGTTCACGGCGGCGTCCTCTTCGCGCACTCTCGGGTACCTTGTCACGACCGTCGCAGGCATCACTTGCGATGCCCGTGTGCTGGCGTTCCGGAGACCGTGATGACCGACGAAGGCTGCATCGTGGCCACGACCGAGGCGCAGATCGCGGCGTGCTGGGAGGTGCTGCACGCTTTGCGCCCGGACGTGTCCCAGAGCGAGTTCGTGGACCGCGTGCGCGCCCAACAGGACGACGGTTACCAGCTCGTCTACATCGCGGACGGGCAGGGGCCGGTGGCCGCGGCGGGTTTCCGCATCGGGCGCAACCTGGCCTGGGGACGCTTCCTCTACGTGGACGACCTCGTCACCCGGCCCTCAGCGCGTTCGCAGGGACACGGCGCGACGTTGTTGCGCTGGTTGCACGATCTCGCCCGGGCCGAGGGCTGCGCCCAACTGCACCTGGACTCCGGGGCCCAGCGGCTCGACGCCCATCGCTTCTACGAGCGTGAAGGCATGCAGAACACCGGCTCGCACTTCGTGTCGCGTCTGGTGTGACGCGCGTCCCGGTCGGGCGAGGCGCGCGCAGGTGCGGGTGTCGCCGCGGGGCGGGGGGCCGGTCGCGCTCCGTCGTCAGCGCGCGCGGGCGATGGGTGGGCTGCGTGCGTCGCGCGTCGCCAGCGCCCGGGGTTCGAGGGCGTCGGCGATGCCGTGCGCGATGGCGTTGGCGAGGCGCTGGCGATGGGCCGCCTGGGAGAGCATCTGCGCCTCAGCCGGGTTGCTCAGGAAACCGAGCTCGACCAACAGGGCGGGCGAGTGGGTCTTGGCCACCACGCGGTAGTCGGCTCGCTGGTGACCGCGCGACGGCACGCCCGTCGTGCCCAGGGCCTGCACCACATGGCCGGCCGCGTCGCGCGACGCCGAGGACGCCTTGCGCGCGGTGTACACCGTGAAACCCTGGGCGCTCGTGCGTTCGGCGGCATCGGCGTGGATCGAGACGTACAGATCGGGCCGCACGCGGTTGGCAATGGCGACCCGTTCGTCGAGGCTGGGATAGGTGTCGCCCGTGCGTGTCATCACGACACCGGCGCCCCACTGCGACAGGCGTTTCTGGACGCGCAGGGCCGTGTCGAGCGTGATGGCCTTCTCCGGCGGCCCCCAGCGATTGGAGGCGCCCGGATCCTTGCCGCCGTGGCCGGCATCGATCATCACGGTGACGCCCCGCAACTGATGGGCGTCGGCGAGCGACGTGCCCACGATCCTGGGGGGCGGCGGGAGCGGCGCCGAATCGCGCAGCAGTCCGTCCACCCGGCGCGCGAGGGCGGTGGTGACGTGCAGCGTCCCGTCGAGGCTGACGACGCCGTCGTCGGCGAAACGCTCGCCGTTGATCAGCACCGAGCCGTCGGGGTTGGAGCGCAGCAGCAGCATGTTGCCCTCGCCCCGCAGCACCGCCAGGGACGAGGTCGAGCGGCTCACGTCCAGGTTCCAGCGTTGGGCGGCCTGCTCGATCGTGAGCACGGGGACGTTCACGACCTCGATCGTGCGGGTCGATTCGTAGTGCAGCGCGGAGGGCAGGCGGTCGCCCCGCTCCAGCGGAGGCATCCCGATGCAGGCGCCGCTCGCGAGCAGCACGGTGCTCAGCAGCAGCAGACGTCGACACGACGTGATCATCAACTCGTCCCTCCCATGGGGCCCGCCAGGACCCTCGGCTCGACACCGGGCCGCAGTCTAGTCGGCGCACCCCGCCCATCGAAGCGTCTCCTCGCAGCCCGTGTGCAAGGGCTCTCGCCGCTGCGGGCGGAAGGACTCGCACAGATGCTGCTAGGCGACCTGGCCGGCGGCGTGGCCCGAGGCCCACGCCCACTGGAAGTTGAAGCCGCCGAGCCAGCCGGTGACGTCGACCACTTCGCCGATGAAGTGCAGCCCGGGCACGCGGCGGGCCTCGAGCGTGCGCGACGACAGCTCACGGGTGTCGACCCCGCCGAGCGTCACCTCGGCCTTGTCCCAGCCCGCGGCGGCGGCGGGCTGGAACGGGAAGGCGTGCACCCGGTCGGCCAGTCGGGTGAGGGCGCGGCCGGCGCACTGGGCCAGGGGCCGGTCACCGTCGAGCCCGTCGCCGTCCGTCGCCAGCAGGGCTTCGACGAACCGGCGTGGCAGGTGCTCTGCCAGCAGCCTGCGCGGCGTGCGGCGTTCGCCCCCGAACTTGGCGGCCGGCCAGGCCGCGTGCAGCTCCTCGTCCGGGAGCCAGTCGATGGAGATCGTGTCGCCCGGTTGCCAGTGGTTCGAGACCTGCAGCACCGCCGGTCCCGAGAGCCCGGTGTGGGTGAACAACACCGCTTCCTCGAACTGCGCTCGGCCGCAGGTCACCCGCGCGGGGACCGCGATGCCCGACAGCGCGCCGAAACGCTCCCGCCCCGCAGCGTCCCACGACAGCGGGACCAGCCCGGGCCGGGTGGGAACGAGCCCCAGGTCGAAGCGTTGCGCGATGCGGTAGCCGATGTCGGTGATGCCCAGGCGGGGCCAGCTGAGTCCGCCGGTGGCGACGACGAGCGACGTCGCGCGCACGTTGCCTCGCGGCGTGTGGAGACCGAAGCGCCATGGGCCGTGTGTCCCGGCGGAGAGCGCCTCGATGTCGTCGGCAGCGACGGGGCAGCTCGTGGCGATCTCGACGCCGGCCGCGGCGCATTCGGCGAGCAGCATGGCCGTGATGCGCTTGGCCGACTCGTCGCAGAAGAGCTGGCCGTGTCGGCGCTCGTGGTAGGGGATGCCGTGAGCTTCCACCAACTCGATGAACTGCTCGGGCGTGAAGCGTGCCAGGGCCGAGCGGGCGAAGTGCACGTTGTGCGACACGTAGTGTTCGGCGCCCACCGAACGGTTCGTGAAGTTGGCCCGACCGCCTCCGGACACGAGGATCTTCTTGCCGACGCGCTCGTTTGCTTCGAGCACCAGCACGCGGCGTCCGCGCTGGCCGGCGGCCCGGGCGCAGAACAGACCCGCGGCGCCGCCACCCAGCACGACCACGTCGACGTCCTGGGGCAGGGCGCCCGTCATGCCCGGCGGGCTCGGTGGTGTGATGTGCGTATCCGCAGCATGCTGCTCGTTGTACGCTCCCGAACCCTGCCCACGGAGCACCCTCTTGGCTTCGGATGATCGCGCCGCTTCGAACACAGTGCCCGGTGCGCCCTGGCCGCCGCTCGATGGTTTCGGCCCGGAACTGCCGAGCTTCGAGCGCGACCCGCCGGTGTGGGCCGAGCGCTCCATCTACCGGCGGCTGAACCTCGCCAGCGGATTGCTCGCGGCGCCGCTGGGGATCGTGTTCGTGTTCGCCCACCGGGGCCGTCTGGCCTACACGCTGGGGGAGATGCTGGCGGTGGTCCTGCCCTGCGTGCTGCTGCTGACGCCTGCGCACGAGGGCCTGCACTGGTGTGCGGCGCGATGGATGGGCGTGCCGGCACGCCATTGCCGCTTCGGTTTCATGCGCTCCCACCTGCTGCCGTACTTCCGCGCCATGGTCCCGGTGCCCGTGCGCCGCTACCGGATCGTGCTGCTGACACCCGGGGTGCTGCTGACCGTGTTGGCTGCCGTGCCCGCGCTGTGGTTCTCCGACCTGCGCTGGTGGGTCGTCGCGGCGGCTTCCTCTGCAACGGGCATCGGCGACTACTACTGGCACTGGCGCATCCGCGATGTGCCCGCCGATCGCTGGGTCTGGGATCGCGCCGGCCTCGTGGGCCTGGAAGTGCTACGGGTGCGTGCGCCGTAAGGGGCCGCGTTGCCGCCGCCTTGTCTCCGTGTTGGGCCACGTTGGCCCGCGTTGGGCGCGCGCGTCTGACCGGTTCGCGCCGTGCTGCCGTGACATGCATGTGACAAGGCCTGTCGGGGCGAGGGCCTATACTCGCTGCCGCGTGCACCACCCATCGTCAGCGCACGCAGCGAAGTGCAGGAGGGCCCACATGATCCGTGAGCTGGCATCAGTCGTTTGCCTGTCCGTCTCGATCAGCGCCCAGGTTGCTGACGTGGACGTGTTCTTCGGCGAGACCGACCAGGCCGCAGCCCGGCGGGCGGCGCGTGCGGCGGTCGTTCCCATCGGGGAGACCTCGCCCGACGGCGAACTGGTGGTCTTCGTCAGCGTTGATGACGGCGACGCCGAGATCATGCTGGCGCGCGTGGACGGCTCCGAGCGGCGGCAGCTCACGCACAACGATGCCATCGACAACCACCCGGACTGGTCTCCCGACGGGCGACGGATCGCGTTCGCATCGACCCGCTCGGGCACGTGGCAGATCTACGAGATGGGCGCGGACGGCAGCGGGCAACGCCAGCTCACCGACGGCGAGCGTCGGGCCTGGCATCCGAAGTACGGGCCCGACGGTCGGCTGGCCTTCCTGCTGCGCAAGCGCGCGGACGGCAAGTCGACGACCTCTGATCTCGTGCTCATGGACGCCGAGGGTCTGCGCGTGTTGGTCGCCGACGCTCGCATCACCGACTTCGCCTGGCGCTCCGACGGCAAGGCCATGGCGGTGGGCGTGGTGCAACGGATCGTCTTCCTCGACCTGGAGCGGGGCACGTCCGTTGTCCACGAGCTGCGGGAGCTCGACGAGCGCATGCACCACCACGGGGTGGGCGACCTGGAGTGGACCCCCGCGGGCGACGCCGTGCGTTGCCACATCAACTTCGCGGGCGGGCGCTTCGGTGACGGCCACGTCTTCGGCGACGACGAGGACTTCGAGGTCAGCCTGGCCGGTGAGCTGCGCGTCCTGGAACCGGGCGCGCCGGCTCGCTGACGTCGGCCCCGGCCACGCCCCCGGACAGCGAACCGGGGCAGCGCTCGCGGACAGCGAACCCGGGCGGAGCCCCGGACAGCGAACCCGGACAGCAAACCCTGCGGACGGTCGCGCCGATTGCGCATAGGTCCCCCATGCCGTTCAGCCCAGCTCACGCATCCGTTGCATTCGCACCCCGACCCGCTGCCTGCGCACGGCGTCGACCCGTCAGCGCCCGCTTCGCGTGGGCGCTGCTGCTGATCGCGGCCGTGGGCGGCGATCCGGCCCGGGCCGAAGAGGTTCCGTTCCAGGTGACCGGCGAGGTCCTCACGGTGCTGCCCGCCAACCAGACCGCGGCGAACGCCCTGGCCGCGGCCGGCGTGGTCGAGGGTGCCCAGGCCACGGTCGCCTTCACCATCGAGTCGACGACGCCCGCGTCCGAGGAGGACCCGTTCTCCTTCTACCCGGAGGCGATCGTCGCGATGACGGTCCAGGTCGGCAGCTACCTGGCGATGCTCGACCCGCCGCCCGGCTTCGAGTCCCTGATCCTGGTGCAGGTGGGCGACAACGAACCCGGCGGCCTGCCGCTGGCCGACAGCTACCTGCTCAGCACACCGGGCACGGACGGGATGTTGCTGCACAGCGCCGTGAACTCGGTCACGCTCTTCGCGTCGTTCTTCCACAACGGCGGCGCGGCCGGCAGCGACCAGTCGGTGATCCAGGATCCCTTCGCGTACGAGATCGGCACGGCACAGGTGGGCGGCCTGAACGGGTCGATCACCATCAGGCTCCACATCGGCAACGGGGGCGGAGGTCCGGGGGTCGGCCCGGGCTTCTGCCAGAAGCGCCAGCTGCTGGCGGGGGCCAAGCTGTCGCGCTCGGCGCTCAAGTGCATGGGCAAGCGCGCCCAGCAGCCGCCGGAGAAGGACCCGGAGGGGGAGAAGCAGGCTGCATGCATCGCCAAGGCTGCGGGCAAGTTCGCCCAGCAGTTTGCCGCGGCGGTGGCCAAGACGATGAAGAAGGGCGGCGTCTGCGCGTTGCCCGGAACCGAACAGCAGAACGCCGCCGACGCGCTGGTGGGGAGCGCCGAGACGCTCGGGGCCGAGCTGCTCACCGAGGTCGACACGGCCGACAAGAACGACCGGGTCCTGCGCGGCAAGCTGTTCAAGGCGGCGGCCGCGCAGTGTGGCAAGGACATGGCTGCGCACGCGAAGGACGTCTTCAAACCGTCGCCCGACAAGCTCGGCAAGAAGCTGGCTGCGTCGCGAGCGGCCACCGTGAAGAAGGCCGACAAGGCCATCGCTGTCGCCGGAAACAAGGGTGTGACCTACACTGGTCCGACGGCCAGTGAGATCGCCGATTCCGTGACGGCGATCGTCGACGGGTTCGTCGCGCTGACCGCGGGGATGGCGCCGCCGGCGGTGGACGTCACTCCCTGACGCGCGGGCAACGGGACGACCTCCCGACGGCGCGTCGAAGCCACGGCTACGCGTCGCCACGAGGAGCAAGCACCCATGCAGCGTGTCATCGGAAGGTCCCGTCTCCGCCCCGGCCTGCGGACGTCCCTGGAAGGCGGAAAGCGCGAGGCGCTGCTCGGGTCCCTGTGCGGATTCCTGTGCGCCGCGGTGGCGGTGGGCCTGTGCGTGCTGGCCCTCGGTGGCGTTGCCCGGGGCCAGACGTTCCAGAAGAACGCCGACCGCGCCGACCGGCAGTTCTTCCCGCGCGACCAGCTGCAGCTCGACGACGGTGGCTTCCTGGTGTGTGGTGATGCCTACATCACCGGCACGCAGACCAGTCGCCCCTACCTCCAGCGCCTCGACGTGTTCGGCCGTGTGCAGTGGACGCAGGAGTACCGGCTGCAGGACACGTTCCACCAGGCCCAGGCGATCGTGCCGGCGGGGCCCGACCGTTTCGACCTGCTGATCGACGTGTACGGGACGCTGCGCGGCGCCGTGCTCAGCGTGGACGGCTCGGGAGCGGTGCTCGGTGCGCGCGGGTACTTCGTGGGCGGCGCCGAACTCGAGCTGGAGGACATGATCGTCACGTCCGACGGCGGCCGCCTGATCGTGGGTGTGATCAACCGCGTGCTCACGGGCCGCGACGCGATCGCGATCAAGCTCGATGCCACGGGCGCCGTGAGCTGGGCGCGGGAGTTCGCCGGGTCCATCGCCTTCCCGGCGTTCGGCTCCGACGACAACGCGAGCAGCGCGGTCGAGGCCGCGGACGGCAGCGGGTACTACGTGCTGGGCCTGATCGAGTCCAACGCCATGCTCGTGCGCTTCGATCTCACCGGGGCGATCGTCTCCCAGCGCAGCTACAAGCTCCTGGGCGGGTTCGTCTTCGAGCGCTCGCTGGCCTTCCTCGAGACCGGCGGGGCCGTCGACTACCTGGTCTGCAACGCGAACTTCGCCAACGACCTGTTCCCGCTGATCATGCAGCTCGACGACCAGGGTGACCTGGTCAGCGGACTGGCCGGCTCGTTCCCGATCTCGACCACTCGGGCGATCGGCACCAGCGACGGCGGCTTCGCCCTGGCGGGGGCCTCGTTGATCACGCCGGGTGCGCAGGGCCTGCGGCTGGCGAAGTACGACGCCGGCGCGAACTTCGAGTGGTCGTTCCAGTACGACGTGATGCTCACCTTCGCGACGATCAACCCGCCGGCCAACCTGATCCAGACCAGCGACGACGGCTACCTCGTGTCGGTTGCCGCCCTCGCGGGCTTCGAACCGGTGCAGCACCTCGTGCGTGCCGATGCGGCAGGCGAGTTGGGCTGCGGACAGACGGCGATCCCCGGCCCGTTCGTGTTCGACGTGGAGGCCGCGGCGTTGAACGTCGCGCTGGGCACGCCGACGGTGTCGGCGCCCGTGGTCACGTTCGACGCGTTCCCCCTGGCCGTCGACGTGGACCCGCTGTGCGAGGTGGCCGCGTGCGGTGACGGCACGGCCGACCCGTTCCTGACCGACCTGGGCTTCGCGCTCGCCGGCACCCACGGCGAGCCGGCCCTCGGCGCCGCCGGCTGCCTCACCGCCAACACGCCCTTCTACCTGCACCTGTCGAACGCCCTCGAGAACACCACCGCGTTCCTGGTGGTGGGGGTGGCGCGCATCGACGCGCCCTTCAAGGGCGGCGTGCTGGTGCCCGACGTGGCCCCGCCGGGCCTGGTGCTGGGCCTGCCGACCGGCCCCTCTGGCGGCTTCCTGCTGGACCAGACCTGGCCCAACCTCGGCGCGGGCGGCTTCAGCCTGTACCTGCAGACCTGGATCCAGGACCCCGCCGGCCCGGCAGGCTTCGCCGCAACCAACGCTCTGGAAGGCACCGTTCCGTAGGGCTGGCAGGTTCTCGAGTGTGCAACTTCCGCGTCCTGGGACGTTGATCGAGAACGGTTCGGCGACCGGGCCACGACCGCGATCGAATAGGCTGCCGCCCGACTTGGTCGCAGGGGCCGCCTGCCTATAATCCCGCGTCGTCGTGCGGCCAACGCCGTTGCGGCGTGCGGGTCGGGCCATGGTGAGCGCGATCGGAACGAGAATTGGTGGCCGCCGTGGTGGCTGCTCGACGAACGGGGATCGCCCAGAAGTGGCCGACGGCGTGCGAACGATCGACAAGGTCCTGGTGGCCAACCGGGGCGAGATCGCCCTGCGGGTGCTGCGCACCTGCCGCGAGATGGGCATCAAGACCGTCGCCGTGTACAGCGACGCCGATCGCGACGCGCTGCACGTGCGCGCCGCGTACCAGGCGGTGCGGCTCGGTCCGGCCCCGGTGGGCGAGAGCTACCTGCGCGGCGATGCGATCATCGAGCTGGCCAAGCAGACCGGCGCCCAGGCGATCCACCCGGGCTTCGGCTTCCTGTCCGAGAACGCCGGGTTCGTGCGGGCCGTGCGCGACGCGGGTCTGATCTTCATCGGGCCCAGCCCCGAGGCGATCGAGTCCATGGGCGACAAGATCGCGGCGCGCAAGCGCATGATCGCGGCGGGCGTGCCCGTGGTGCCCGGCACGGCCGAGCCGGTCGCGGACGACGACACGCTCCGCGCCGAGGCGGCGCGCATCGGCTACCCGGTGATGATCAAGGCCTCGGCGGGGGGCGGCGGCAAGGGCATCCGCATCGTGCGCGAGGAGGGCGAGCTGCTCACCAGCGCGGCCCGTGCCCGCAGCGAGGGCGAGAAGGCCTTCGGCAACGGTGCGATCTACCTGGAGAAGTTCCTGGAGCAGCCGCGCCACATCGAGGTGCAGGTCTTCGGCGACAGCCACGGCAACGTGGTGCACATCGGCGAGCGGGAGTGTTCGATCCAGCGCCGCCATCAGAAGGTGGTCGAGGAACGCCCGTCACCCCTGGTGGACGACGAGCTGCGCGCCGCCATGGGCGCCGCCGCGGTGAAGGCCGCGGCGGCCATCGGCTACGAGAACGCGGGCACGCTCGAGTTCCTGGTCGACAAGCACAAGCAGTTCTTCATGCTCGAGATGAACACGCGGCTGCAGGTCGAGCACCCGATCACCGAGATGACGTCGGGCATCGACCTGGTGCGCTGGCAGCTCATGGTGGCTCGCGGTGAGCCCTTGCCCCTGAAGCAGGACGAGATCGTGCACGAGGGCCACGCCATCGAGGCGCGGCTCTACGCCGAGGACGCCGACGCGGGCTTCCTGCCGGCCGTGGGCACGGTCGGACGCCTGGAGCTGCCGGGCGGTCCCGGCGTGCGCGTCGACACCGGCCTGTACGAAGGCATGCAGGTGAGTCCGCACTACGACCCCATGCTGGCCAAGCTGATCGTGCACGCGGCGACGCGCGAGCGCGCGATCGAGCGCATGCTGCGCGCCCTGTCCGAGCTGACCGTGACGGGCGTGACCACCAACCTGCCGTTCCTGTTGCGCGTGGTGGACAGCGAGGCCTTCCGCAGCGGTCACTACGACACGGGCACGATCGAGGCCAACCCGGAGCAGTTCGCGCGCCACATGTCGGAGGCTCGCGTGCGCAATGTCTCGCTGATCGCGGCGACCATGGCGCACGTGCTGCGGGCGCGGCGGGGTTTCGGATCTTCGTCGGTCGAGCGCCGCGGGGCGGCGTCCCGCGCGTCGTCCTCGTGGGTGGATGCGTACCGGCCGGGAGCGGGTTCGTGATCCGCCGCCCGACGCAGGGGAAGTTCGTGACCCGCTCGGCGTACGGCCGGCGCACGCGGCTCGGAGCAGGCGCATGAAGTACCACGTCCTCGTGGGCCAGGAGCACCTGGAAGTCGACCTCGACCCGCAGGGCGGCGGCTTCCGCGTCCTGCTCGACGGGGAGGAGCATCACGTCGAGGTGGCCATGCTGGCCGAGGGGCGGGCCTATTCGCTGCTGATCGACGGCCGCTCGATCGACGTGGGTGTCGAGCAGCGCGAGCACAAGGTCGACCTGCTCATCAGCGGTCATCGCTACGGCACCGAGGTGCTCGGCGAGCGCGAGTGGATCGCCCGCTCGATCCAGGGCGACTCGCTGGAGGGCGACAAGACCGTGCGCGCGGCCATGACCGGCATCGTGCGCGACGTGCTCGTGGGTCCGGGCGATGAGGTCAGCGTGGGCCAGACGCTCTTCATCCTCGAGGCCATGAAGATGGAGAACGAGGTCAAGGCCGAGGTGGCCGGCGCCGTGGCCTCCGTCGCCGTGCGCTCGGGTGACACGGTGACGCTCGGCGACGTGGTGGTGGAGATCGAGTGAACTCGTCCGCCGCGCCGCGCGGCACGGTCCCGGTCGAATCCGCCGCTCGCGGTCGAGACGGCGACGGCAGGACCCGCCGTCTGTTGCCCCTGCTCGTGCTGCTCACGGTCTGTGCGATCCCGCACCTGCTGCGCCTCGCGTTTCCCGTGGCGAGCATGAGCGACGGCTTCTACGGCCACGCGGCGCTCATGTTCGCGCGTGGCTACGAGCCCTACGTGGACTTCACGCAGGTCGCCTTCCCGCTGGCGGAGACGATCCTCGGCGCGGCGATCCGCATGGGCGGCGCGGACATCCGGGTGATCGAACTGGTCAATAAGCTGTTCGTGCTGGGAGTGGCCGCGGCCCTGTTCGGTGCCGGCCGCCGCATGCAGAGCAACTGGACCGGCGCCGTCGCCGCGCTCGCCTGGTCGTACGGGACCTGGGTGCTGCACTTCAACCTCTTCGAACGGGAGACCTGGGCCGCCCTCGGCACGGCGCTCGCGTTGCTGGCGTACTTCGGCTCGGACGTGATCACGCCGCGCCGCGCGCTGTTCGTCGCCGGCGGCCTGCTGCTCGCCTTCTGCATGAAGATCACGGCGGTCATGGCGGCTGCGGGGTTGTGTGTCCACCTGGCGCTGTGCGGTCGCTGGCGCGAGATGTGGCGACTGGGGCTGACCTACAGCGCGGGCGTGCTGCTGGTCACGCTCGCGTGCTGGGCGCGCTACGGCGATCCCTTCTTGTGGCAGGTGTACGTGTTCGGCTTCTTCCGCAACCAGCAGCACGGAACGCTCGAGTCGCTGGGTTTCGTCGTGCTGCACAGTGACCCGTTCATGCTGGCCGGGTGGGTGGCGCTCGTGCTCTACGGGCTGCGCCGCCTGCGTCGGCCCGCGGGCGCCCTGGTGTGCGTGCTGGCCCTCGACCTGGTCTACGCCACGGTGATCAGCCCGGTGGTGTGGGACCACAACATGATCAACTTCGTCGTGCCGCTCTCGCTGCTGCTGGGTGGCGGGCTCGACCACGTGCTCTCGGGTCGGGATGCCGACCGGCGCGCCCGGCAGTTGCACGTGGGGCTCGCGGGACTCACGGCGGTGGTGTTGTTCGTGCTGGGGCTCGACGTGTTCACGGAGCGACGCTTCATCAATCGGGAACTGGCCGACGACTGGCGCCCGGCGCGTTACGGCTTCGGGATCACCGGCGGTCGGGATCGCGGCTGGCTCCAGGCGCAGGCCGACTTCGTGCGGTCCCACACCGAGCCCGAAGACGTCATCGCGTGTCTCGAACCGTGGATCGCGTTCCAGGCGGACCGGGTCAAGTTCGTGCGCTACTGGGACCTGCAACCCGTGGCCATGGGTGTCGAGGCGAGCCTCGCCGCCGACGGACTGCGGGCGACGTTGGCCAAGCGCGGAGAGCGGCTGTTGCTCGGGCCCGGGATGCCCGAACCCGATCCGCGCGCGCTCAACGTGCACGACCCCTACCTGGCGCGGCTCTACGCCAACGGCCTGGCGCACGTGCGTCCGCGACTGCTCGACGGTCTGGCGCGGGGGGCCATCGCGCTGGTGCTCGAGCCGTTGCCGCCCGGGATCCTGACCGAGGCGGACCTGCGCCGGGCCGGGTACGAGCGTCGCACGGGCGCGCACGGGCTGGCCGCCTGGCTCGCGCCGCCGGGCCGCGCGGCGGCATCCCGGAAGGTCCTCCCGATCTACGCGCGCTGAGGTACGCTCCGGTCACGCCGCGACCTGCCCGTCGCGCAGGCTCGGGGCGGACCGCCGCGCAGGTACGGGGTGGCCCGCCGCGCAGGTAGGGGTGGCCCGCCGGAGCACGCGGGTCAGAGCGCGAGCTTCTCGGCGATGCGTGCGAGTTCCGGTTGGTCGGCGTCCCGCAGTTGGGCGATGGCGTCGTCCCGATCGCCGTCGAGCGCCTTCTGCAGTGCTTCCCAGGCGGTTGCGAAGCGCTCGTCCTTGCCGAACTGATCGCGCGCGGCGCTGGCCCGGTCGAGGGCGGCCTGCAGGTCGCCCAGGGCGGTGTAGGCGTCGATGACGTTGAAGAACAACGCGTCGTAGCTGTTGTTCGTGATCGCGAGCGCCTCGTCCGATGCCTCGAGTGCCTTGAGGGGGTCGTAGAACGGGCTGTTCGGCTTCAGGTAGAGCCGTGAGCGCCAGTTGAGCAGGCTGACCAGGCCATTGGGTTCGTCACCGACGGTGGCCTCGAACTGCTCGAGTTGTGCCGCCGCCTCGACGTCCCGGTCGAGACCCATCAGGGCGCGGGCGCGGTTGACCGAGAGGAACCTGTCCACCGGCCGCTCGGGGTAGCGGATGTGGAGTTCGTCCTGCTGGTCGAAGACCGCGAGGGCCTCCTCGTAGCGGCCGTCCAGGTAGAGGGCGATGCCGAGCTGGCTGACGAGCTCCCACGAGTCGGCGTAGTCGGGGACCATGAGTCCCTCTTGGATGATGCGGATGGCGTTCTCGAGATCGCCGCGCTCGGCGTAGGCCTTCGAACGGTTCATGATGAACTGCATCGGCTCGGTGCCGAGCTCGGCGAGCTTCTGGTAGACCGACTCCTGCATCTCGAAGTCATCGAGCAGGAAGTACGCCTCGGCCATGAGCGCGTAGCAGCCGGGGCTGGGGTTGACGGTCTCCAGCACCTGCAACGTCTCGAGGGCCCCTTCCGGGTCGGGCAGCCGCACCTGGGCCATGGCCTTGTACTGCAGCGCGGCGGGGTGGCGCGGGTTGATGGCGAGCGCGCGATCGAACTCGATGATCGCGTCGTAGAAGCGCCGGTCCTCGGCCAGGAAGCGGCCACGGTAGTAGGACGGTGTGCCGATCTCGGTGGCGAGGTCGCGCACCTCCTCGAACTGATCGAGGGCCTGCAACTTCAGGTCGCGGTTGCCCTGGGCGTGACCTTCCTCGTAGAGCATCTCGGCCTCGAGTGCCAGGGCACGCGCACGTCCCTTCTCGGTGTTCTTGAGGCCCTCCAACGACTGCTCGTAGAGATCCATGTCACCCAATCGGGTGGCCGCCCGACCGAGCATCTCGAGCGCGCGCTGGTGCTTCGGCCGGAGCTGCAGCGCCTGCTCGACCAGCGGCACGGCGCGCTCGACGTCGTTCTGGTCCATCAGCATCTGGGCCAGCGTCACGTAGGCGTAGGGGTCGTCCGGCTGCTCCTCGATCAGCTGGCGCAGGTCGGACTCGGTGCCGGCCAGGTCACCCTTGAGGGCGCGCGTGTTGGCGGTGCGGGTGAGCACCATGCCACGCATGCTGTCGATGATCGTCGACTCGATCTTGGTGTCGAGGATGCCGAGCAGGCTGCTGTAGTCGGTGAGCGCGCGGTCGTAGTTGCCGTCCAGCACGAACATGTCGCCCCGGGCGATGCGTGCCAGGTGGAACGTGGGGTCGATGTCCATGGCGCGCGTGAAGTGCTCCTCGGCCTTCGTGTACAGCTCGTCCTGGGTGGCCAGGGTGCCGAGCTGGTACTGGACACGGGCACTCAGGGGCACCGCTTCTTCGGCTGCCCGGAAGAGCTGCAGGGGATTGGCGAACTCCTTGTTGCGGTCCACCGTGCGCAGGCCCAGGGCGGCGCCGACCGCCACGAGCAGCAGCAACATCACGGGATGGACCGGCTTGCCGGGGCCGCTGCGCGACAGCAGCAGGCGGTCGACCACCGCGGCGATGGCGAGGCTGGCGCCGACCGAGGGCAGGTAGGTCAGCCGTTCGGCGAAGATCGTGCCGATGCCGCGGGGGATGTTCGAGGTCATGAACGCGCAGCCGAGGAACACCAGGATGCCCCAGTTCAGCGCCGGCCAGCGGCGCAGGTTCGGCAGGGCGAACAACAGCAGCATGATCGTCAGGATCGCGGCCGAGAGCGGGACGGGGTCCAGGGCCGAGATCGAGAGCGGGATCGCGTTGAAGGAGTAGTCGGACGACAGGGTCTGCGGCCACAGGAAGAGCCAGACCTGCTTGGCGATCAGGCCCAGGCCGTTGATCAGGCGGACGCCGAACTCCTGGTCCACGAGCGGGTTGTCGAGCGAACTGATGGCCC
>JAJDEQ010000054.1 GCA_029259695.1 Planctomycetota bacterium | reverse complement strand
ATGGCCAGCAGCACACCGATGATCCAGGCGACGAGCGGCAACACACCGACCCGCGCACGGCGCAGCGTCTGGCCCAGAGGCGTCGGAATCGTGCCGTGAACGCCCACGCTAGACCTCCGAGAGCTCGTCCTGCAGGACGAGCGCCACGTGTCCGACCTCGCTGATGGTCTCCAGGTCCCGCAACATCTCGTCACCGCGTGTCGTGTCGCGCAGGCTCACCACGAAGACGTACTCGGTGGCGCCGCCTCCCTGACGCACGCTGAGCGAGTTGAAGCGTCGACAGAATCGGTTCATGACGGCCCGCGCGTCGCGCTCCTGCCCGCCCTCCTCGACGCGGAAGCTGAGGTGTCCGTCGAAGAGTCCGTTGGTGCCGAAGCGCGTCCAGTGCAGGTAGACGGTGGCGCTCAGCAACACCAACGTCCCCAGGATGGCCGGGCCATAGCGTTGGGAACCAAGCGCCATGCCGAGCACCAGCGCAAGGAACACGAACATCGTGTCGCGCGTGTCCTTGAGCACGTTGCGGAAGCGGATGATGGCCAGGGCGCCGATCAACCCGAAGGCCGTCACGATGTTGTCGCCGATCACGAACATCACGAGCGACACGACCATCGTGATCAGCACGATGCTCTCGGTGAACGAGCGTGAGTACGAAAGGCCGCTGTGGGTGCGCTTGTAGACCCAGGCGATCAGCTGCCCGAGCACGAAGGCGAGCAGCAGGGAGAGCAGCATCGGTCGGACGCCCGAGTCGGGCACCAGGGTCGGGCTGCGGGCGAAGAGGTCTTGGAGCTGCTCCATGGCGTCGGGTCACGCGGCCTCAGGCGACGCGTCCTCCTCTGCGCGAGTGCCTGGTGACGGCCATGCGCGACTCCAGGATCCCCAACCGACCGCTCCTCCGGACCTGCTCGATCGACTCGGCGTACTTGGCCACCGAGACCTTGTCGAGCTGGAACAGTTGCAGCATCTGATCGAGCCAGCGCGGCCGCAGATCGGTGAACTTCACCTCGAGGATCACCGGCGCACCGACGGGTGTCGCGAACCACTCCGGCCGGCTCTCCGTCAAGCCCGCGTCCGAGAGGATGCAGTGCTCCACGCCCGTATCGAAGGTGATCCGCACCGGGTCGACGCCACGTGACTCCCAGGCTTCGCGCCAGTAGCGCAGACGCAGCGCCGGCAGCGCCCCGGACGAGCGGCAACGCTCGATGAACTCGCTCAGGTCATGCCCGCGGGCTTCGTGCCAGGGGTGTCGCCCATGGATCAGGAACTCGTCCGCCTGCTTGCCCGTCACGAGCTCGCGACTCTTGCGCACGATCACGTCCGAACGCTTCTTCACCTCGAAGAAGACCGGACCGTCGCCTTCCGAGTAGTAGCGCAGGCGCAGCTTGAAGCGATTGCGCACGCCCTGCGCGGTGTCCCGGTAGAGCCGCAGGCTCGGACTGTCGAGGTACAGACTGAGCACCCGGTAGCGGTGATCCTCTTGGCGGCCCGAGAAGGGATCGAGTTCGGCGTGGGCGCCCAGGTAGCGGCGGATCGACCGGGCTGTGTTCTCGTCCAGCAGGTACTTGCACTCGTACCGCGACGTCAGCGTCGTGTCGAACCGTGATGGATCCTTGGTGCCACTCATGAACTCCACCCTCGCGAGGCCGCGTGCGTTCACGCAGGGCCCGCGACCCTCACGCGATACTCTTGTCTTCTTCATCGAAGACTAACGCGCTGATCGACAGCGGGGGTTACCGGGGGGTTACCGCGACATGACGGCTCCGGGAGCGGTCACCGCAAACGACACGCCGGGCCTCTGTGCATCAGGCCTCTGTGCATCGGGCCTCTGTGCATCGGGCCGGTGGCAGGCGAGATGGTCACGTCGCGAGCAGGGGCAACGACGGGCGCGTCAGGGTCGCACCGGCAGCACATGCCGGAACGCGCGGCCGTAGATCTCCCACACGGTGACGAACAGCGCGGCCAGGATTGGACCGAGGACGATGCCCTGGGCGCCGAACGCAGCGATGCCTCCCAACGTGCTCAGCAGGATCAGCAGGTCGGACATGCGCGTGTCGCGGCCCACGAGCCACGGGCGCATGACGTTGTCCACCGAACCGACGGCGAGTGCGCACCACAGACCCAGGCCCACCGCGGCCGTGGGCCGCCCGGTGGCGAACAGGAAGCCCACCGCGGGAACCCACACCAGCGCCGCGCCGATGCCGGGGATCACCGACAGAACGGCCATGATCGTGCCCCAGAAGAAGACACCCTCGATGCCGACCACCCCGAACGCCACCGCCGCCAGGAAGCCCTGGAGCATGCCGATCACGAGCGTGCCCTTGAGCGTGGCGCGCGTCACGGACAGGAAGCGATCCACCATGGCGTCCTCGTCCTTCGACTGCAGCGGGACGAAGTACAGGATCCGCTCGAGCGTCTGCCGCCCGGTCATCAGGAAGAAGAACATCGCGTAGAGCATGACGAACATCTGCAGCACGAACAGCGCCGTGCCGCGCGTCGTGGCCGCCAGGCCCTGCACGAAGACCTTGCCCAGCCGGCCCGCGAGCTCACCCGCCTTGGCCTGGATCTCGGCCTTGTAGGGCGCCAACTCGGCCAGCCACGGACGGTTCGCGATGAGCTCGTCGATCGCGTCGGGGTTCTCGAGCTGCGCCTGGACCCACGGGGAGACCCGCTCGCTCACGTCCAATGCCTCCGCCGCCACGATGCCGATCAGTGCGATGCCGGGACCGATGATCAGCACGAGCACCAGCACCACGGTGGTGGCGGACGCCAGCGTCTTGCGACCGCGGTACCACGACAGGAAGCGCCGGTAGATAGGGTGAGTGAGCCCCGCCAGGATCGCCGCGAAGAGCACGGCCGACAGCAGGTCGCGCACCATGTACAGGAAGATGGCGCTGATGATCAGCGCAAGGGCCACCAGGAAGGTCCGGGAGAACCGGTCGGGATCGGTGTGCTTCGGTTCCATGACGCGCCCTCGTCGTGCGGGAGTCTCGGCCGGGCCCGCATCGACGTCGCCGGCACGTTGGCCAGCTCGCAAGCCCGACTGACCGTACCAGGACGGTGTCCACGGACGGACCGCCAAGGCGCCTCGGAATGTGGGTTCGCCGGCGGCCGCTGACGGACACGACGGGCCCACAGGGTGTGCCGTCCACCAACCGATAGGAGCATGGGCCATGTCGTTCGGGTTCGCCCGTGGTGACCGATGAACACCGCAGACCGACAAACACGAGAAGCGATCGTCCTGCGCATCACGCGCTGGGCCTGCGGGCTCACGGCGGCGAGCTGGCTGGTCAGCGCCTGGGGTCATGCTCCCGACCTGGTGCGCCTGGGCGCTTGGACCTTCCTGTTGCTGGGTGTTCCGACGGCCCTGGCGGCGCTCACCTGGTTCGCCCGCGGCCGGGTGTTGAGCACGCGACGTCGGCGTTGGACGGTACGGGCCGCCGTGGCAGCGCTCGTGATCGCCTGGCTGCCGGTGGGCGCGTTCGCAACCCTCTGGGTGGCCGTCACCGAGCCGTGGCCGCTGTCGTTGCGGCAGGGCCCCGACACGGCGAGCGCGCGTGAGACGTTCGAGCGCAACCTCGGCTTCGCACCGCCACCCTCGGTCACCCAGCTCTTCGCCCGGCTCGAATGGGGTGGCCCCGGTGAACACCTGTTGTACGTGAGCTTCCACTTCGAGGACGACGCCGTGCTCGAGCAGATCGTCACCCACTTGCGCCTCGAGCGCGACGACGAGGCGCCCGCCGCACCGGACTTCTCCGGTCCCGCGTGGTGGCCGCCCATGGACTCCCTGGACCAGATCGCCGAGATCTACCGCTGGCCGAACGGCCAACCCCAGCGCTTCGTGCGGCTGTGGGTGGACCGGTCGGCGAGCCGCGCCTACTTGCACGACGTCGACGTCAGCTGAACGTCGCCGCGTCCACCCGCAGCCTCCGCCCCTGGGTCCACCTCCTCCGTACCGCACGACTTCTTCGAACCGGACGACGGAGGGCGGGTTCTTCGAACCGGGCGACCGAGGTCGGGCTCGTGCCGTGCCGGACCCAAGGCCCGCCCGGTCGTCACGACGCACCGACGTTTGCTAACGTCGTGCGTTCGTTGCGCTGCGCTCGAAAGCGCACCGACGTGACCGCAGTCCTGCTGAAGAGAAGGTCCCCATGTTCAACCACTCGTCCCGGAAGACGCCCCCCACGCCCCCCACGGCCCCCGCGCGCTCGACGCGGACGACGTGGACCGTCGCACTCTTCGCGGGGGCCCTCGTCGTCGCCGCCGGCTGCGTCGCCAAGGGCTCGCGCGTGTTCGCGCCCGAGATCCTGCCGCTCCCGGCCGCCGCCGACGAGTACGACCCGATCGCCAGCTACGACTACATGGAGATCCCGGCGGACAACCCGATCAGCGCCGAGAAGGCCGCGCTCGGACGTCAGCTCTACTACGACTACCGGCTGAGCGGGGACGGCTCGCGCTCCTGCTACCACTGCCACCAGGTGGACCTGGGACTCACCGACGGCCTACCCCTGGCGATCGGTGCGTTCGAGAAGCAGCTCACGCGCAGCTCACCCACCATGTGGAACATCGGCTACCACCAGTTCTGGTACTGGGACGGCCGCGCCGACACGCTCGAAAAGCAGGCCGCCGCGGCGTGGAAGGGCGGCAACATGGGCGCCAAGGACACCGCTCCCGTGCTGGCCGAAATCAACGCCATCAAGGAGTACCACGCCCAGTTCCAGGAGGTGTTCGGCAGCGACGCCACCGAGGAGAACGTGTCCCAGGCCCTGGCGACCTACATGCGCACGATCATCAGCAACGATACGGCCTACGACCGCTATGTCGCGGGCGAGGAGAGTGCGCTCTCCGAAGGTGCCAAGCGGGGATGGGAGACGTTCCAGCGCATCGGCTGCACCGAGTGCCACGCGGGCGTGTTGTTCACCGACCTGCAGTTCCACAACGTGGGCATCGCCATGGACGTCGAGGACTACGACGTGGGCCGCTTCAAGGTGACCCAGAGACCCCAGGACCGGGGCGCCTTCAAGACCCCTACCCTGCGCGACGTGACGAAGTCGGCCCCCTACTTCCACGACGGTTCGGTGGCCACCATCGAGGAAGCCGTGCGCTACATGGCCGGCGGCGGCACCGCTAACGAGTGGCTCAGCGACAAGCTCAAGCCCCACGAGCTGTCCGACGCGGAGGTCGACGACCTGGTCGAGTTCCTGCGCCACCTCGAACAGCCCGCCACCGACGCCGTGCGCCCCCCGCCGATCCCGGGCACCGACGACTGAGTCTCGGGCGTGCGTGGGCGCCGCGACATCGGTGCACGCATGAGACCGTCCTGCTACGCGCTGTTCGCCGTGATCGCAGTGGGTCTGTGTGCCACTGCCTGCAGCTCGATCGTGCAGGTGCCGAGCACCCACGTCGCGCTGCCGCCGGAGCAGTTCGGCCGCACGTTCACCACAGAGGAGATCGAGGCCGAGGTCGACGATCTGCTCGACATCTGCGAAGACGTGCACCCCGACCTCTACTTCCATGCGTCGCGCGAGGACGTCGAGCGGGCACGTGACGAGTTCATCGCATCGATCGACGCTCCGCTCACGCGCGTGGAGTTGCAGCCGCGGCTCGCCCGGCTGGCGGCACACTTCGGTGACGGTCACACGAACGTCGGTATGCCGTGGGAAGAGTGGTGGGCCCACGCCGAGGCGGGCCGCGTCTTTCCCTGCGACGTGGCCTGGGACGGCCACACGTTGAGGGTCCGTCGCACGTCGGTCTACTCGGCCGACGGCAGCTTCGCTCCCGGTGCACGCATCCTGTCCATCGCCGAGCATCCCGCGGCCGATCTCTTCACCGCGTTCATGCAGGAGCGCAGCGGCGAGACGGCAGCGTTCCGTGCCGACCAGACCGAGCGCACGTTCCCGCTGCACTTGTGGATGTCGGGCATCGAGGCACCCTACTCGGTGCGCTTCGAACCGGCCGCGCCCGGGAGCACGCCCGCCGACATCCATCTCCCCGGCATGGCGTGGGGCTCGGTGGCGCGGGGCGCCGGCAACTCGGGCAACGGCGCCGCGTGGTCGCTCACCCGTCTCGACGACGGGGCCGCCCACCTCCGCCTGCGGTCGCTCACCGACCTCGACGCATTCGAGGACTTCCTCGCCGCCACGTTCGGCGAACTGAGCGACGACCCGCCCACCGGTCTCATCGTCGACCTGCGCGAGAACGGTGGCGGCGACTCGCGCCTGGGCGACGCGCTGCTCGACCACCTCAGCGACGAGCCGTGGCGGCAGCACCTGCGCAAGGAGTGGAAGGTGAGCGCGCGCTACAAGCAGTTCCTGCGCCGCTTCGCCCCGGCATGGTTGCGCTGGCTGCCACTGCAGTACCTGCACGCGGACACGCGCAAGCTGTGGGGCACGCCCGAGGGTGAACTCGCCGTCTTCGACTACGAACTCACCCAGCCCACCGACGAGCCCCTGCGCTATCGCGGGCCGACCGTCTTCCTCATCGGTCCCGGAACGTTCTCGAGCGCGACGTCACTCGCAGCCGCCGTGAAGGACCACCGACTCGCCCTGCTCATGGGCCGCCCCACCGGCGGCCTGCCCGGCGGTTACGGCGAGGTCTACCCGTTCGACCTGCCGCGCACGGGACTTGCGGTCTCGGTCTCGTCGGCGCGCTTCGTCCGGCCCAGCGGCGCGACCACGGGTCGAGGGGTCCAACCTGACATCGTCGTCCCGCCCGCCCCCGACGGAACGCGGGACGCCGTGCTGCAACGCGCCCAGGCCTGGGTCGCCGAGCAGTCGTCCTGAGGCGCCGCGAGCTCCACGCCGATCCAGGGTCGAGGGACTGACGGCGGCGAAGAAACAGCAAGCTCATCGGGCCGGCGAGCGTCATGCGGGCCGCTTCGTCACCTGGAACGAGACCTGACAACCGAGCACGTGCAGGAGCGCCACGACCTGGTGCAGTGACTTGGTCGTGTTGTCCGCATCGAGCAGCCGGTAGAGCTGGGACGGCGATGTGCCCAGACGACGCATGATCTCGCGCCTCGACAGGGTCGACTGCTCGAGATGGGCGTGGACCGCGGCGGTCAGCTCGTGCGCGACGACGTCCGCCATGTAGGTGGGGTCCTCGTTGTACTCCAACACCGCATCGATGTGGATGCTGCCCGAGCCGCCGCCGACCAGCTCGTAGGTGAACGCTTCGCGACCGAGTTCGGGATCGGCGTAGACGTCGGCGACCTTGTCTTCCAGCGCGAGCGGTGGCTGCGCCTTGCCGTACGGGAAGACCCACACGTCCCGCGCCGTCTCGACTTCGAAGACGCGGCGACGGTTGTTGGCGGCAACACCGCGGATCTTCACAGCCGACGCTCCGCGACGAGTTCCCCGATCAGACGCACCAACCGCCGACCGGCCTCGCCTCGCATGACCTCCCCGCGTTCCAGGTCCCACTTCACGACGAACTCTCCCTCCTTGTAGACGTGCACGCGCCGGGGAGCGTGATCGCCCTTCCAGGCGAGGAACACGTATCCGCCTCGCCGGATCTTCGGCACATAATAGATACCTCTTGAGGTAACAATTGTCAATGAACACGCGCTGTTCAGCGCTGAGTGGTTCGTCGGCCCCCACGCCCGTGCGTTACGCGGTGGAGGCACTGGAGGGCTGTCCCGCAGCCAGCAACAGCCCCAGGCCATCGCGTCTCGCCGACCGGCGCTTTCCTGTCGGCCCCCGGGCGCCGTTGGCGTTGCTGAGGACAACCCCAACGAGGAAAGAACCATGCAGCCCCGCAACACCCTCCGATCCGCCCTTCGGCACGCCTTCGGCGGCCTCGCGTTCGCCGCACTGGCGGCGTCCCTGCAGGCCGACACCCTGCGCGTGCCGGCCGATTTCCCCACGATCCAGATCGCGGTCGACGAGGCCCAGCCCGGCGACACGGTGCTGATCTGGTCGGGCAGCTACAGCGAACACGTCTTCGTGGACGGGAACGACATCACCCTGCGCGCCAAGGGCAAGGTGCGCCTGATGGCGACACAGGACGACGCGCTGTTGACCGTCGCCAACTGCGACGGTGTACGGGTCGAGGGCCTTTCGTTCAGCGGCGAGGGCATCCACCTGGCCGGCGTCGACAACGTCGGCATCCGCAACGTGCGCGTCGACGGCGCCGACGTGGCGATCATCATCAGCAACTTCGACGGCGTGTCGGTGCGCGATGGGAAGTTCAGCGATTGCGAACGCGTCCTGGACGTCAACAGCGGTGCAGAGATCGCCGTGGCCAACCTGACCGCGGTCAAGATCGAGCACGGTGTGACCCTCAACGATGTCTCCACGGCCAGCGTCGAGAACTGCCGCCTGCGAGGTTCGTCCACCACCGACGACTCGTTCGGCATCCTGGTCGCGCAGACCTGCAATGACGTGCTCGTGCGCAACAACCAGACCCAGTCCTTCGCCACGGGCATCGAGGTCGGCGGCTCGAGCAACCACGCCGTCGCGAACCGTGTCAAGGACGCGGGCATCGGCATCGCCGTCGGCTCGAACGGCGGTTTCCTGGCCCAGGCCGTGGGCAACCGCGTGTCGCGCTGCACGCAGGTGGGCATCCTGGTCCACAGCCGCGACGCGATCGTGAGCCGCAACCAGATCAGCTCGACGGGTGTCGGCATCGAGACGCTGAGCGGCGCGAACACCGCGCTGATCCACGACAACAGCATCAAGTCCTCCGACCAGGACGGCATCCGGCTCGCCGGCAGCGGCAACGTCCTGGTGCACAACGCGGTGCGCAAGAGCGGCGGCGAGGACCTGGCCCTGGACGGCGGCTCCGCCCTGCGCCTGGCCGAACAGGACGACGACAGCCCCAAGCTCGGCGGGGAGACCCTGCGCGTTCCGTTCGACTTCGACACGATCCAGCAGGCCGTGAACGCCGCGTCCAGCGGCGACACGATCCTGATCGGGTCGGGCACCTACACCGGGGGAGTGGGCGTCTCCGGAGTCACCGGGCTCACCCTGCGCGGCAAGGGCAAGGTCGTGTGGCGCAACCCCGGCGGCACCTCCCTCGCCATCGCCGAATCGAGCCAGGTGTGCATCCAGGGCCTGCGCTTCGAGGACTCGACCGACGGTGTGCGCATCGACGAGAGCTCCGGGATCACGCTGCAGAAGTGCAGCTTCACCGCCAACGTCGTGGCCGTTCGTGCCACCGACTCCGCGGGTGTGCTCGTGCGCGACTGCAAGCTCACCGACAACGACGAGGGCCTGCGTCTCATGGGCACCAACCGCTCCGTGGTGGAAGACCTGCGCATCACCGGCATGCATGCCCCCGAAGGCCAGGCCCTGGAGCTGTTCGACGGCACCGGGCTGATCGTCGACGGCAACCGCATCGCCGGACACGAGGTGGGCATCGAGGTGGACACCCGGCAGTCGCTCGTGCTGGGCAACCGCCTGACGGACTGCGCCACGGGCGCGCAAGCCGGCAGCGAGAGCGGCATGGTCTACGCCAACCGGGTCACGGGCGGCGCCACGGGCCTGGAGACCGTCGTCGCCTCCGGCTCCGACAGCATGCTCGTCGCCAACCGCATCAGCGGCACGACGCAGCGCGGCATCCTCAGCCGGGCCGGCCGTACGGTGGTTGCCGGCAACCTGGTCAAGAGCAGCGAGGGCCGCGGCTACCAGTCCGCGACGCTGGTGCACCTGCTGGTGACGAACAACGTCTTCCTCGGCAACGGGGGAGACGGCATCGACGCCCAGGCGCCCACGTTCAGCACCTTCATCGGCAACGTGTCCAAGAAGAGCGGCGGCGTGGACATCCGCTCGGTGACCTCCGCCAACAACACGTTCATCCACAACACGGCGGGCACCACGGCCCTGGACGGCTGATCACGCACGGCGAGCGTGCCGCCCGGCGCGGCACGGTTGACCGTCTGTGCTGGGCGGCCGGGCGGGACACGCCGGGAGCGTGCTGCCCCCGACGCGCGAGCGTCTCCGCAGTCGTCTCCGCATCCGGCTCCGCCTGCGCTACCCTGGCCCCGCGGTGCGTCGACCCGGCGCGCCGCGGGGCCGGCTCGTTTCGAAGGCGCCGGCCGCCCGTGTCCAGCTCCCAACGAGGAAGGGCCCCATGGCCGAGCCCAAGACGCGCAAGAACAACGCCAGCGTGAAGGCCTTCGTCGACGGCGTCGACAACGATCAGCGCCGCAAGGACATGCGCGTGGTGATGAAGATCATGCGCAGGGTCACCGGCAAGCAAGCCAGCATGTGGGGCGAGACGATGGTCGGCTACGGCACCTACGCCTACAAGTACGCCAGCGGGCGCGAGAGCGAGTGGTTCCTCACCGGTGTGTCGCCGCGCAAGCAGAACCTCACCGTGTACATCATGTCCGGTTTCTCACGCTACCGGCCGTTGCTGAAGAAGCTCGGCAAGCACAAGGCCGGCAAGTCCTGCCTCTACATCAACAAGCTCGAGGACGTGGACCTCGACGTGCTCGAGGAGTTGGTGGCCGAGTCCGTCGCCTCGTTGCGCGAGCGCCAGGGCTGACCGACGTGTTGGGACGGAGGCCTGCTGCCTGCTGCGCTCAGCGCGAGCGCTTCGTCAGCATGCGTTCGATGCGCCGGATGGCCGGCGGGCCGCTCCTGCTGTCCGGGTTGAGTTCCATCGAGCGGCGGTAGCTGGCCAGCGCCGCCTCGAGTTCGTCGTC
>JAJDEQ010000053.1 GCA_029259695.1 Planctomycetota bacterium | reverse complement strand
CGCACACCGCACACCGCACACCGCACACCGCACACCGCACACCGCACACCGCACACCGCACACCGCACACCGCACACCGCACACCGCACACCGCGCACCTGGCACCGCGCACCACCGCGCCCTCTGCCACCACGCACCTGTCAGCGCCGGGCCGCTAGACCTCCGGCGGGTCGCTGCCGTCCGAGCCGTCGCCGATCTTGTTGTTGGGCTCGACCTCGATCGTGGCGCCGCCCTCGGCGTCATTGACCACATCGATGCGGTTCTTGCTGATCTTGTTGTTGCGCAGGATCGTGTTGGCCCCGCGGTTGTCGACGCCCTCGCTCCGGTTCCCTGTGATCGTGTTGCCATCGAGGACGGTGTCGCCCGTCCGCTCGCCGTCCGGGAGCAGGCCGCCGCCGACCATGATGCCGTCCACCGAGCAGTCCTGGACCTTGTTCTTGAGCAGCAGGTTGCCGATCCCGAGGACAAAGATGCCGTCGCCTGCCACGCCGCGAACCAGATTCGACACGGCCTCGTTCGCGTTGCCCTCGACGATCATGCCCCAGCGTTCGGCCCCGCAGTCGACGACCTTGTTGCGGCTGACCGTGAGGTTGTCGCCTTGCAGCTGCATGCCGACGCCGTTGCCGTGCGTGACCGTGTTGCGGTCGATCAGGCCCGGCGGCTGACCGCCGTCCCCGTCATCCGCGAACTCGTCGGAGAACCAATAGATGATGGAGGGGTGGCAGTTCATCACGCCCGTGACCCGGTTCGCCGTGATCGTCGGGGAGGACCCGATGACCTCGATGCCCGCGTGACTGCCGTCCTCGGCGCCTGCGCCGCCCACGCGGTTCTTGTTGACGAACGGGCTGCCGCCCTCGACGGCGATCCCCAACTCATCGGTGGACAACGTCGTGTTGGACTCCACGACGGCGTTGTTGCCCTCGATCAGGACGCCCGATCCCTCCCGGACGTGCGCGATGGCGTTCTTCGTCACCGAGGCGCCGTTGCCCGTGATGCGCACGCCGGCGTCGACGCACTGGCGGATGTCGTTGCGCGTCACGACGGCGCCGTTGCCCGTGATCTCGATGGCCTCGGAATCGATGTCCCAGAAGGTGCAACGGCTCACGGTCACGGTGTCGGCCACCATCAAGATCGCGCTGCCGTCGATGTTCTCGAACGTCACCCGCTCCACGACGTAGCCGCTCCGCACGCTCATGAGATTCTCGTCGACCCTGATGCCGATACCCGACGCATGGCGGATGACGAGGTTGCGGAAGACCACGTCGCGCGCGTTGCAGATGATCGCGTCCTCCTGCACGGGCTCTCCGTCGGGTCCGTCCTCGACGTACGCGTCGAGGACGACACGGCCCTTGCCCACGAGCTCGATCGCGTCCTTGTCCTCCGGGATCGTGAGCAACTCGTGGTAGGTGCCGGCACCGATGGAGATCACATCCCCGGGGTCGGCGATCTCGATCGCGTCCTGGATCGCCCCTTCCCCCGGAGTGACCTTGATCGTCTCCGCCCAGGCCGGCGTGACCAGGATCGCGACGAGCGCGAGACAGAACGCCGACTTCGTGCTCGACAGACTGGTCGCTGCGGTGCGCGTGCGCTGCATCGAGGCTCCTCCTGAGGTCGTCTGGCCACAGTCTCCACGATGAGTGCCCGATCGGTCACCTGTGTTCCGGCAAGGGCCCCACCTGCTGTCCCCCGCCTGCTCGCAGGGATTGAGCAGAGAACGCCGATCCATCAGAGAGCCACCCACATCGACTCGGCGGTCTGCCCATCTGCCTGTCCGCCCGAAGGACCTTCGTACGCTCTCTTAGTCGTCCCCGTACTCAGGCACCTCATTCTTGAATCTGGAGATCGAAATGACGACGACGCCCCTCCATCCTCACGTTTGGTCGACGGCCTTGGGCGCCATCTTGGGAATGAGCATCGTGTTCTGCCTCGCGATGACACCTCAGACCGCCGTTGCTGCACCCGCGCTGCTCGGACCTCCACGTCCGCAGGGGCAGGCGGTCTGCGGAGCCAGCGACAGTCGGACGCCGATCTCTGCACTACCCTTCACGGTTGATCAACCTGGAAGCTATTACCTCACGGCGTCGCTCAAAGGAAGTCCGGGTCAGGACGGCATCCTGATCGCTTCCGATAACGTGACGCTCGACCTGAACGGGTTTTGTCTCGACGGCGGTTCCGGCTCACTCCGCGGCATCAGCTTCGATGCAGGAGATTTTCGTCAGAACATCTCTGTGTTTGGTGGCAGTGTCGTCAACTGGGGTGAAGACGGCATTGGTGGAGCTTCCTTCGTCGCCACGTACAGCACCTTTCGAGACCTCCGGCTCCTGGGCAATGGAAGTGAGGGTCTGTTCGCTGGAGTCGGCTGCATCGTTCAAGACTGCATTTCAAAGGGCAACGGCGGTCAAGGCATCATCACTTCCGGTGAAGGCACAGTCGTGAATTGCATCTCTTCCGAGAATGGCTCAGGTTTCTTCGTCAACGATGCCGGAGTCGTTCGCGGCTGCGTCGCTCTCTCGAACGCTCAGTGGGGGCTGAGCCTCCCCGGAGGCACTCTTGGCGTACAGCGCTGCGTCGTCAGTGAGTGCGTGGCCGCAGAGAACGGCGCGGAAGGCATCGGCGTCGCCGATGGCAGCGTGATCGTCCACTCCGTGTCCTTCGACAATGTCCTCGATGGCATTCGAACGAGGGAGTCCGTCGTGATCGGCTGTGCTTCGTCGCAGAACGGTGACAACTGCGATGACGACGGCATCGACTCTCTCGTGCTCGATAGCCTCAACTGCCCATAGGTGCGTCGCCCGACCTGTAGGTCCCGAATACCTCGTCCGCCCACCCCAGCCTACGAATTCGCCAACCTAGTTGACCGCGACCTCATCGCCTAGTCGGGGCATCGCCGTCGCCGAACGCGGTACGTTTCGCGAGGGGCGCGTCCCCCGCTACTCTCCGCGGCCATGCCAACCGTCACCGCACTCCTCGGCTTGCTGCGTGCCGCCACTCGCGATCGTCAACGACTCGCCCTGGAGAACGCCGCGCTCCGGCACCAAGTGGCCGTCCTCAAGCGCAGCGTGAAACGCCCGAAGATCGAGGACATGCCGGTCACCGCTGCCTGCGACTTCTTCCAATGCGCCGCCGGGGTTTCGAGGCGTTCCCCGGAGACGGGACCGAACCCCGCTACCTGCTTCGCCTCGGCCGGCCGGATCAGAACGCCACTCGCGCAGCGGCGGCTCGGAAGTCGAAGCCGATCCTGACCGCATCGACGCTCGCGCATAACAGCTTTGGCGCCAGGTTGTTGTGGTGCTTGTAGAGCTGGAACCCGACGACGACATGGCCGGACGGGGCCTTGACCTCCTTGGCGTCACCGAACTGATCCTTGAGGTTCTCGGGCGTCGTCGCGCCGAGCGAGTCGTCGAAGATCAGCTCGTGGTTCTGCCAGTCGGTGTCGGCGCAGATGAGCTTCGGAGCCAGGTTGTTGTGATGTTTGTAGAACGCAAAGCCGATCATGGCCTTGCCGGGTGGACAGCGCAGCTCCTTCGTATCCCCGAACTGGCTGCTCAGGTTGTGCGGCGTCGTCGCCCCCAGGCTGTCTTCCTTGACGACGGTGACGTCGTCGCCGTCCAAGGTCGCACACGTCAGCGCGAGCGCGAGGTTGTTGTGGTGCTTGTAGAGCTGGACGCCGGTCACGAACTTGCCCGGTGGGCACATCGCTGGCTTCAGATCGCCGAACTGGTCGGCCAGCCGAGACGTCGTCGCGCCGAGCACGTCGTCCTTGGCCTCGGTGAGCGCGAACCCGCAAGCCACCTGCACGGATCTCACCGGTTCGAGGAAGCGGGTGGCGACCTCGGCGCGCGCGATCCCGGCCTTCTCGCTTTGATAGGCGCCCAAGCGGTCATTCGCGGCCTTCCTCGATCGGCGCCCGTTGTTGAAGACGCGGTTGGGCATCGTGATGACGTGGCGGTCACCGTCCCAGATCTCGAGCGGCGCCGTCTTGTTTCCCTTGTGGCGCTCGATCCGGATGACGGCCACCCGCTCGGCGACGAAGGCATCGCACAGCTCTTGCGTGCGCTGCATCGCTCGCACGATGTAGTCCTGGGCCTGGAGTTCCACGTTCACCACCTCGGCGACCTGCGGTCGCTTCAGGATCTCCCCCCAGACGGCCATCCTCAGCACCTGGAAACCGACGATGGCCGTCAGGGCGTCCGCGGGCTTCGCCTGCGACGGGCCGAGGATCCTGGCCTCCGCGGTCTCCATCTGTTGGTTGAGCCCGATCAGCTGGTTGTCGTGCTCACCATTCTCCTTGTAGGAGGTGAGCCCGTCCCTCAGACCCGTGATGTCGTTCATCAGGTCGTCGCGCTCGAGGGTCTCGATCCGTTCGTCGATCGCCTCGAGGAGTTCCTTTCGCAGGTCGTCGAGCTCATCGGTGAACGCGCCCACGAACGCATCGAAGAAGGCAGAGGCGAAGAGGCCCACGACGGGCACCTCGCCGATCGCGTTCGAGGACAGGTTCGTGACGAGGTCTAAGAGAACCTGCTCGAACGCCTCTCTTCTCTGCTCGGACGACATCCTGCCCCTCCTTCCAAGTGGTCACTCGGCCACTGCCCGCGACCGCCGGGGCGCCCGCTCCCAGACGCGGAATCCGCAAAAGAGCCGACCGCGTTGTGTCCCATCGTACGCCGCGTCGTAACCGTCCCGTACTGTCCCATCGTACGGCCGCGTCGTAAGCGCCCGCCAGAGCCCAGCTTGCAAGGCGCTACGATGGCCCCATGTCGGCCGATCTCTACCCGCTCCGAGTCCTCCTGCTCGCCCTGACGGGCTGGGCCCACCGCGAGCACCAGCCACGATCGAGTACCTCGTCGAGGAGAACCGCGTCCTGAAGGAGCAACTCGGTGGCCGCCGGCTGCGCCTGACCGACGACCAGCGGCGCCGGCTCGCCTCCAAGGGCAAGCTCCTCGGCCGTCGGATCCTCGACCGCGTCGCGACGATCGTCACGCCCGACACGATCATGCGCTGGCACCGCCGGTTGATTGCCGCGAAGTGGACCTACGCTCAGCCCCGCACCGGCCGCCGGGGGATCATGCAGGAGATCAAGGCGCCCATCGTGCGCATGGCCACCGAGAACCCGCGTTGGGGCTATTCGCGCATCCAGGGCACGCTGGGTGACCTCGGCCACCGCGTCGGCCGCACGACCGTTTCGCGCACCCTGAAGGCCGAGGGCATCAAGCCCGCCCCCGATCGCCCGTCGTCCTGGCGGACCTTCCTGCGTGCCCATTGGGGCGAGATTGCCGCCACCGACTTCTTCACCACCGAGGTGTGGACGCCCCGTGGCCTGACGACGATCTAC
>JAJDEQ010000052.1 GCA_029259695.1 Planctomycetota bacterium | reverse complement strand
GTAGATCGTCGTCAGGCCACGGGGCGTCCACACCTCGGTGGTGAAGAAGTCGGTGGCGGCAATCTCGCCCCAATGGGCACGCAGGAAGGTCCGCCAGGACGACGGGCGATCGGGGGCGGGCTTGATGCCCTCGGCCTTCAGTGTGCGCGACACGGTCGTACGGCCGACGCGGTGGCCGAGGTCACCCAGCGTGCCCTGGATGCGCGAGTAGCCCCAACGCGGGTCCTCGGTGGCAATGCGCACGATGAGTGCCTTGATCTCCTGCATGATCCCCCGACGGCCGGTGCGGGGTTGAGCGTAGGTCCACTTCGCGGCAATCAACCGGCGGTGCCAGCGCATGATCGTGTCGGGCGTGACGATCGTCGCGACGCGGTCGAGGATCCGACGGCCGAGGAGCTTGCCCTTGGCGGCGAGCCGGCGCCGCTGGTCGTCGGTCAGGCGCAGCCGGCGGCCACCGAGTTGCTCCTTCAGGACGCGGTTCTCCTCGACGAGGTACTCAAGCGTGCGCTGGTGCTCACGGTGGGCCCAGCCCGTCAGGGCGAGCAGGAGGACTCGGAGCGGGTAGAGATCGGCCGACATGAGACCATCGTAGCGCCTTGCAAGCTGGGCTCTGGCGGGCGCTTACGACGCGGCCGTACGATGGGACAGTACGGGTTCAGCGCGAGCAATACCATCCGGGGGACCGTGCCGGTGCCTTGATCTGCGGACGCCTGAGCGCAAGCGGGTTACGACATCACCGGGATGGCGATGGACCCGCTCGCTCAGTGCGCCACGCCCCCCTCTCAGTTGCCGTAGTCGATATCCTCGTGGCGAACTTCCAGCTTCCGGGCCCGGGCCTCGCGTGCCCGCCGATCTCGGCCCTGGGGACGTCATTCTGGGTCGCCCCCTTCCGCACGTCGGCCGTCGTCAACTTCCTGCCGCCGTTCAACCTGCCGTGCGTGCCGGTGCCGGCGGCGATCCCGCCGGGCCTCAAGGTGTACTGCCAGTTCGTGTTCCGCCAGGGCACGCTCACCCTCGACGCGACCGAGGGCCTGGCGATCACCATCACCGCGCCCTGGACGCGCGTGCCTGACCGCCGCGGCGGCCCACAAGGCCGCCGTGGCGGGCGACAGTCGCCGCTGCTCCGGCCTCTGAATCGCCCATCCCCCGGGCGCGATCGGTGGGCTGCCCCCCCCCAGGCAACGTCGTGCCGATAAGATGGCCCGCCTGAGATTGGTTCGGTCGGAAGTACCGGTGAGCACCCTCACCGCCTTGGAGATCAGCACGTGAACGGTGTTCGTCGTGCCCTGAGCGCGAGATTGCTGCTCCTCGTCGCACTCTCATCCGGCATGGTCGGCTGTCACGATGGAGTCGAGGACTTGGCGTTGACCGACGCGCCAGCTGACGATGCTCCCGCTCAGCTCCTCGCCGCGTACCCATCACACTGCGACCTTCACGATGAACCCATGGGGACGGACACCGTGCCCATGTATTGCGGGACGACTCAGCTTCTGGAGGCGCAGCTCTACGGGTTTGAGCTGACTGATCTTCTCGAGGAGAGGAAGAAGAGCCTCCCCAACGCGAACTCGTTCGCTCAGTACGACTACGTCCACGACGCGGCGACCGTGCGGTTCTGTTCTGCCTGCCGTGAGGGCGAGTCTCGTTGGCTTCGTGCGGCGTCGAGTGCACCGAGGCATTCAGATGCTCCTACGGGCTCCGTAGGTCGATGAACGGCGGCGAGCGCCGGATGGTCGTGACCTGCCCTCACCGCTGGCTTCACCCCCTCGATCCAGGGCCGGGGAGCACCCTATCCGTCGACGCCGATCACGCTCCCGCTCTCGGATGCGCGGCTCAGAACCGCGGCACCGGATGGAACGGCACCGGCGGCAGGGTGATCGTCGTGTTCGTCACGTTCTCACCTCGCAGGAAGGCGGCGACGAGTTCGCGGTATTCCTGTGATTCGAGTTCGCGGTCGTCGTGGCCCGTGTTGCGTACGAGTACGTGGGCACCTTGTGAGAAGCCGCCGAGCAGATCCTCCACGTTGCCGGGGGGCGTGCGCGCGTCGAGGTCGCCGCTGACGAAGAGCACGGGGACGTCGCACTGGAGGGGACCGCGGAACCCGTTGCCCAGGTCCGGGTTGCCGCAGGCGTCGGCGGTCTCCGGGTAGAAGGGCGCGGCGAGGGCGTCGGACAGGAGGTTGCCGGGGTCGCGGCGTTCGCGCTCGATGCGGGCCAGGCGAGCGGGGCTCGCTCCGGAGGCGCAGTCCATCATGATCGTCATGGGCGACGCGACGTCGCCGTGCCGGTTGCGCAGCGCGAAGCCCATCAGGTGGTCCCAGCGATCCTGCTCCATCACGGCCAGGGCAGCGGGCAGGCCGGCGAGGTTCGGCGTGTGGGCCAGCGCGGTGGCGACGATCGTCTGCAGGTCGTACGGACCGATGACGACGCGATGGGTCTCGCCGCCGCGCGAGGCCTCGATCGTCACCGGCTCCTCCTCCAGGCGCTTCAACAGAGTGCGGACCGTGCCGACCACGTCGGGGAGCTGCTCACCCAGTGCCGGGTCCTGCGCGACGAGTTCGCCCAGGCGCTCGAGCACGTGTTGCGTCGCACTCGGCAGCTTCCAGGTGTTGTCGGGGCCCTCCACCTTCATGAGCAGCGCCCGGGCAACGTGCTCCTGGTGCCGCCGGAGATAGGCGAGCCCGAGGTGACTGCCGTAGCTGGTGCCCACCGGCACGATGTGCTCGTAGCCCAGCGCGGCGCGCACGGCGTCGACGTCGTCGGCGCTCTCCTCGGTGTTGTAGGCGGACAGGTCGACGCCGGCCTCGGTCCAGTGGGCGACCATGCGCTCGGTCGCGGCGTTCCAGGCCGCCACCACGTCGTCGCGGGTGATCGGCTCGTCGTGCGGCAGCTCGTAGGGGAAGGCCGGTCCGGCGTCGAAGCCCGGGCCGCTGCGACCGGCACCACGCTGGTCGATGCCGATCACGTCGCCGAACTCCAGCAGCGGCAGCCGCTCGTCGAGCGCCACGCTCGCGCACCACTCCACGCCCGGGCCACCCGGACCTCCGATGAGGAAGAAGAGCGGCGGGCCGGGGTCCGGATTCGTGGACGGGTAGTGGACGAAGGCGATCTCGATCTCGCGGTCGCTGCCGGAGCCGCGGTTCTCGGGGACCGTGATGCGGCCGAGACGGCCCTGCAGCGTGCGACCGTCGGGCGTCTCGCCCACATAGGGCTCCCAGCGGACAAGGGCGCCGTCGTCACCGGTCGTGGCGCACTCGGCGAGGGGAACGCAGAGCAGTGCGAAGAACAGAGGGAAGAGCAACGTCGCCGTCACGAAGGCGAAGGGGCGGGGCAGGAACATGGAGGGCTCCAGTGGGGTGCACCGATGTGAGTGCGCACCGGGGGTGGTGACGGTCAGTGACCGTCAGACGAAGGGGGCGGTTGGTGACCGCCGGGAGAAGGGGCCGTCGGCGACCGCCGGGATACGGTGGCGCCAGGTGACCGCGGGAAGATGGCGATCGGTGACCGCGGAGAGAACGTGGCCGCCGGTGACCGCGGGAGCGTCGGTCGGGCCACCACGCGGTGCTCGCAGGTCTGACGGGGCGCCGCGCTACGGCGGCGCGCGCGCATGTCCGCGCGCCGCCCCGCGCGAGGGCGCGGTGATGGCCGCGACGAGCCAGGTGCCGCACCAGGCCACCGCCGGTAGCCCGGCGACGATCACGGCCAGCTCGACCCAGGGGATCGTGAGTTCCAGTTCGATGTTCGCCGCGGGGAGCAGACCGACGACGGGCAGCAGTCCGGCCGGCACCGCCAGCACGCCCCCGAGGAGCGCGAGGTAACCGGCCCGCGCCGCATCGTGTCGGCGCATGAGTCCCGGCGGTGCCCCCACGCTGTGCAGCACGCGGGCGTCCGCCGCCGACTCGGCCGACGACAGGGCCGTCGCCACGCCGATCACGAGCAGGCCTGTCAGCAGCGTGACCGCGAGCACGACGCGCAGGAACGTGCGGCGATCCAACCGTTGCATGAGGGCCGCGTCGACGGTGGTGGCAGCGGCCGCCGCGGCCAGGCGCTCGGCCCGTGCGACTTGCTCTTTCGTGAGGAGCCCATCGAAGCGCACGAGCCACGGCCGCAAGTCGTGGCCCGGCGGTGGTCCGGTGGCCAGGCCCAGCGTCGTGGCGGTCGACTCGGCGACGAACGCACGGGGAGCCCGCACGCTCTGATCGACGGGGACGGTGACCCGCTCCAGCCCGGGCCACCGCTCGCGGACGAGGCGTTCAATGCTGTCGTGAATCGGTGCACCGACTGGAAGCAAGTGCACCCACCGGTCAGGTTGCTCCGCGTTCCGGTTCACGTTTGCGTTCGAATCGGTATCGGCAGCCGAGCCCGCGTGCGCGCCCGCGCCCGCATCCGCATCCGCGCCCGCGCCCGCGCCCAGGGCGCGGAGCGTGTGCGCGTCGCCGCTCGCGATCCACAGGGGGCGCTCGCCGTCGCCGGCCGACACGACGAGGGGCTCGCCGTTCTCGTGCAGGGCCGACAGGGGCGCGGCGACGACGCCCGGTCGTTCTCCCGCCAGCCCGCGAGCCACCGACTCCGCCTCGGCACCCGAGACGAGCACCTGGTCGTCCCGCAGCAGCGGGACTCGTGCGATGAGCGACGACTCGATCGTCGTCATGAGCGCGGCGATCATCACGCACACCGACGAGCCGCCGACCACGGCCGCCACGACCGGGCCGTGGCGCGCGCGGAAGCGCCCGGCATCGCGCACGGCGAGCCTCCACGCCACGGGCAGCGACGACGCCCGACGGGCGAGGACGTCGAGCACCCACGGGCTGGCGGCCGCCAGACCCAACGCGGCGAGGATCGAACCGAACAGGACGCCGAACGCCTCCACCGGCCCCGCGCGCCCCGTGGACACGGTCATGACGAGCACACCGCCCACGACGAGAGCCAGTCCCAGGCGCAACCACCACGTCGAGGGCGTCGCCACCGGTCGGCTCCCGGCGAGCAGCGTCCGCACCGGCAACCGGGTGAGCGCGCGCGCGGGCAACGCAGCCGCCAACACCGCCGTGCCGACCCCGAGGACGAGGGCGGCGATGACGTGGGGCCACCACCATTCGAAGGGTCCGTTGAGGCGTCCGTTCCAGTCGTCGAGGAACGGGTGCATGGCGCGGGCGGCGATCAGGCCGCCCACCGAGCCGAGCGCGACGCCCAGGATCGCGAGCGTCGCGGCCGAGGCGCGTACCGCGGCCCGGATGGCCGGCGCCGGGGCTCCGCTGGCGGCCAGCAGTCCGATCTCGCGCTGGCGTCGCCGCAAGCCCACGACGAAGGCCGCCGCGATGATGAGCGCCGCTTCCGCCGAGGCGAAGCCGCCCACGACCAAGACCACGACCGGCCCGAACAGATCGTGGTGGCCGTGTTCGGCGCGGGCGCTGGCCGAGTGCCCTTCGGCACGCAGTCGGGCCGCGAGCGGAGCCGCGTCGCGCGGATCGGGCAGCGCCACGAGCAGCGTCGCGGCGCCCTGATCCAGCGCATCGTCCGGCGCGCGCAGGACCAGCGCGGCTTTCGTCTCCTCGGGGAGCACGACGCCGCCGGTGACGACCACTTCGACCGGCGGCTCGTCGTCCCCGAACAATTCCACTCGCCCGCCGATGGCGAGCCCGAGGGCATCGAGCAGCGTGGCGGACAGGGCAACCTCGTCGGCCGCGGCGGGAGCCCGGCCTCCGGTCACCAGCACCTGGCCCCGCGCCAGGCCCTCGGGGTCGAGTGCACGCCACGTGGCGCCCAGGCGACGCGACGCTCCTCGAAGCACCGCCCGCCCCGCGCGCAGCTCCTCGACTCGTGCGTCGTTCGGCAGCGCGGCTCGCACCGCGGTCAGGTCGGTGCTGCCCCGGTCCTCGATGCGCAGGTCGGCCACGCCCATGGCGGCGACGCGCTGCTCTTCCGGCGTGGGTTCGATGACGTGGTAGAGCGCGCCCCCGCCCACGACGGCAGCCACCGGCACGGCCACGAGCAGCACGACCAGCAGCGAGCGCCACGGGTGTCGGCGGGCGTCGCGCAACTCGACGCGCAGCAACGGGCGCAAGGGTCGCCGCGTCATGGGCTCGTCCTGCCGGGCGACGGCGCGACCGGCGCCGGACGGGGCGTCGGACGGGGCGCGGGCCACGACGGCGCTTCGTCGGCGAGCTGCCCGTCGCGCAGGAAGAGCACGCGGTCGGCCCAGGCGGCGTGGGCGGCGTCGTGGGTGACGATGACCGCGGTGCGCCCGGCGTCGCAGGCGGCGCGGAGCTGACGCAGCACGAGTTCGCCGGTGACCGAGTCCAGCGCGCCGGTGGGTTCGTCCGCCAGCAACAGGGCGCGGGGCCCCACGAAGGCCCGGGCGATGGCGACGCGCTGTTGCTCGCCGCCGGAGAGATCGTCGGGGAAGCGGTCGGCGAGGCCGTCGAGCCGGACCCGTTGCAGAGCCTCGCGCGCGGCGTCGCGAGCGTCACCCAAGGGGACGCCGTCGAGCTCGAGCGGCAGGGCCACGTTCTCGAGGGCCGTGAGCCCGGGCAGGAGATTGAGATCCTGGAACACGTAACCCACGACGCGGCGCCGCAGCTCGGCCAGTCGAGGTGCGGCGAGGGTCGCGAGGTCCTGCCCCTGGACGAGCACGCGACCGCCGGTGGGTTGATCGAGCGCACCCGCCAGGCCCAGCAAGGTCGTCTTGCCGGAGCCCGACGGGCCCATGATCGCCACGAGTTCACCGGCGACCACCTCGAAGCTCAAGGGTCCGAGCGCACGCACGGTGTGCGAGCCGGTGCCGTAGACGCGTTCCGCTTCGTCGAAGCGCAGCATCGCCGTGCCGGTGAGGACGGGCGGCGCCGTCACGACGCGCCGTCCCGCGCGCGCAGGCGCTCTTCCACCAGGTCGAGCCAGTCGATCTCGGCGCGGCCCTTGAGGATCAACGCGTCGAGCAGCAGCACCCAGGGCAGGTCGCGGTCGGGATCGGCCTGGGCCTTCTGGCGCGTGTGGCGTTGGAGGCGCTCGGTGGTCTCGGTGCGCTGTCGCTGGAGCAGGTCGCGCACGTCCACCGTGTCGGCGGCGATGGCGAGCAGCACCTTGATCGTGAGTTCGTCGCGGGCGGGCGGGTCGTCCACCACGGGCGCGGCGTACCACTCGGCGAGCGCGGCTTGGCCGGCGTCGGTGATGCGCCATGCGCGTCGGGCCCGGTCGTCGGTGCGTTGCGGTGGTGTGGGTTCGTCGGCGTCGGTGTTCGCGGTGTCGCTGTCGGCTTGCGCGGGTTCGCCCTCGGCCTGCGGACGCACGAGGCCGTCGCGCTCGAGCCGCGCGAGCGTCGTGTAGACCTGCCCGACGTTGAG
>JAJDEQ010000051.1 GCA_029259695.1 Planctomycetota bacterium | reverse complement strand
TGTCGTAGTCGGAGGAACTGCGCTCGACCTCGGCCTTGATCTGGGCCACGCGACCCTGGATGTCGCTCTTCTTGCCGCTGCCCTCGACGATCGTCGTCTCGTCCTTGGTGATCACGACCTTCTTGGCCTGGCCCAGGATGCCCAGATCGGCCGTCTCGAGGTTGATTCCCAGGTCTTCCATGACCGCGGTGCCACCGGTGAGGACAGCGATGTCCTCCAGCATGGCCTTGCGACGATCACCGAAGCCGGGCGCCTTGACGGCACACGCGGTGAAGATGCCCCGCAGCTTGTTCACCACGAGCGGTGCCAGCGCCTCGCCGTCGACGTCTTCGGCGACGATCAGCAGCGGACGGCTCGAACGCGCCACCTGCTCGAGCAGCGGCAGCATGTCCTTCACGTTCGAGATCTTCTTCTCGTGGATCAGGATGTAGGGGTTGTCGAGTTCCACCTGCATCTTCTCGACGTTCGACACGAAGTGCGGCGACAGGTAGCCCTTGTCGAACTGCATGCCCTCGACCCAGTTGATCTCGGTCGCGAGAGTCTTGCCCTCTTCCACCGTGATCACGCCGTCCTTGCCCACCTGCTCCATGGCGTCGGCGATGCGGTTGCCGATCTCGCTGTCGCTGTTGGCGGCGATGGTGGCGACCTGCTCGATGTCCTTGCGGCTCTTGACCGGCGTGGACATCTTCTCGATCTGCGCCACCACGGCGCTCACGGCCTTCTCGAGGCCGCGCTTGAGCTGCAGCGGGTTCGCGCCGGCGGTCACGACCTTGAGCCCCTGCTCGAAGATCGCCTCGGCCAGCACGGTGGCCGTGGTCGTGCCGTCACCGGCGACGTCGGAGGTCTTGCTGGCGACCTCCTTGACCATCTGCGCACCCATGTTCTCGTAGGTGTTCTCGAGTTCGATCTCCTTCGCGACCGTCACGCCGTCCTTGGTGACGGTCGGCGCACCGAACGAACGCTGGAGGACCACGTTGCGACCGCGCGGGCCGAGTGTGATCTTCACGGCACGGGCGAGTTTCTTGACGCCCTCGCGAATCAGATCGCGAGCTTCGACGTCGTAGGCGATTTTCTTGGCAGCCATGTTTCGCTGGGTTCCCTTGTTGGAATCAGTTCTGTTGTTCGGTCAGCCGACGACTGCGAGGATCTCGTCCTCGCGCACGATCAGGTACTCGTTGCCGTCGTACTTGATCTCGGTGCCGGCGTAGGAAGAGAAGATGACGCGGTCGCCCTTGGAGACCTGCACGCTGCCGCGCGTGCCGTCGTCGTTCATCCGGCCGGCGCCCACGGAGATGACCACGCCTTCGCGCGGCTTCTCCTTGGCGCTCTCGGGCAGGACGATGCCGCCCTTGCTGCGGGTCTCGGCCTCGATGCGTTCGATCAGCACGTTGTCACCGAGGGGCTCGATGCTGATGCCCTTGGCGGACTTCTTGGTCTTGGTGGCAGTCTTCGTCGCCATGAAATGTCTCTCCTGGTCCTCGGCGTCCCGAGGCGTGCTTGGGGAATCTCGATCAGTTCAAGTGTTCGAGGATGCGTTCGACTTCCGCACGGAGCTGACCGGGCGCGAAGGGCTTGTCGAGCAAGGGCTGCCCGAGGTGCTCGCAACGGGTCCGGATCTCCGGAGTGGCGGCAGCCGACATGAAGATCGTGGGGATGGCGGGCCGCGCGGCCCGCGCCGGCGCCTCTCGCGGCGGGGCCACCAGCGGCCCGGCGAGGTAGCGCTCGATGACCTCGATGCCCAGCATGTCGGGCATGTGGACGTCGAGGATCGTGAAGTCGATGGGCTTCGAGAGCAGAATGTGGAGCGACTCCCGGCCATCGTGGGCCGTGAAGATCCTGAAACCCCGCGCCGCGATCAGCTCCACCACGCAGGCACGCACGGCGTCGTCGTCGTCCCCGACGAGAACCGACAGCGGCTGGTGGTGGCGAGAGGCGTGCATGGGTCGATCCCGGAAGGTCCAAGTCCCACATGCTGAGCAAATCGAGTGCCAATACCTCGCTGCTGGCAGGCTCGCCCGGATGGCCAGCGCCGGCCCGATTCCCGCTGACTCCGCGGCAACCCGGCCTCCCCACCCTGCTGCCGGCTGCCAGAATGGCGCCCCGCCGGCGGGATTCCGCCCCAGGAGCTCGTGCCTAAATGACAGCTTCCCGTCTCGAACGTCTGCGCGCGGCGCCGCTCTACCTGATCTGCAGCCTGGGCCCCCAGCACTCCCGTGACTTGGCCCTGCACCACCTGATCAGCACTACCGAGAGCGGGGCCCGGCTCGTGCAGTTGCGCGACAAGCAGGCCTCCACCGCGGAGCGGTGCGAGTGGCTCGCCCGTTGCCGGGGCGCGCTCGAGGACGATGTGCTGATCGTGGTCAACGACGACCTCGACGCGGTGCTCGAGCCGGGGCAGCCGCAGCTGGCCGACGGGGTGCACCTCGGCCGCGAGGACGCCGCGGCCCTCGCCGATCCGGAACCGGAGCCGCCCGGGGCCGATCCGGCCGACCCGCAGCGGCTGGCCGCGGGGCTGCGCATCGCCCGAGAGCGCCTCGGCCCGGAGCTGCTGCTCGGCACCTCGACGCGCACCCTGGCCGAGGTCTCGGCGGCCCGGGCAGCCGGCTGCGACTACGTGGGCTTCGGTGCCATGGCGGCCACCGACAGCAAGTCCGGGACCACCCGCGCCGACCCGACCGAACTGGCCCGCGCGATCGCCGAGCACCCCGACTTCCCGATCTTCCCGATCGGCGGCCTCGGCCCGGACAACCTGCAGCTCGTGCTCGACGTCGGCTGCCGACGGGCCGCGATCGGTGCGGCGATCTTCGCTGCGGACGACGCCGCCGACGTGGCCGCCGACTGCATCGAGCGGCTCACGTCTGCTTCTTGAACATCCCCACGATCCACAGCAGCACGATGGCGCCGACCGTGGACGTGACCAGCGAACCCACGAGTCCGCCGCTCGATTCGAGACCGAGCAGACCGAAGACGAAGCTCCCGACGAACGCACCCACGATGCCGACGAAGAGATTGCCCAACAGACCGAACCCACCGCCGCGCATGATCTTGCCCGCGATGAGCCCTGCCAGGGCGCCGATGACGAGTGTCCAGACGAGTTCCATGGCGGCATGATAGGCGAGATCGCCGACCGCGCCTAGGGAACCTCCCCCAACTCGACGCGCAGGTGCTCGCGCAGTTCGCACTCGCGTCGATCGAAGCGGGAACCACCACCGTTCCAGCGCACCACGCCATGGTGCACCGCGTGGCGTCCACTGGCCGCGTCGTCCACGAACAACCGCAGGGCGAAGTACAAGACCGGAAAGGCCAGCTCGTCCCACGGCACGTCGGCGTAGGGCACGAGCTCCACCGCTTCACTCTCGGACCCCGCGGCGAAGGCGCTGCCCTGCAGGCGCGCGTGGAACAGCACGTACGACTGTCCGATGTCCGGGATGTCCAGCAACGCGTGGGGAGCGACGATCGTCACCTCGGCGCAGGCCTCTTCGCGCGTCTCCCGGCGCGCGCCCTCGGCGGTGCTCTCACCCAGCTCGAGGAAGCCGGCGGGCATGGTCCAGAAGCCCGTTCGCGGCTCGATCGCGCGACGGCACAACAGCAACTGACGCTCGTGCTCGACGATGCAACCCACGACCGTCCGCGGATTCACGTAGGCCACCACGCCGCACGCCGCGCAGACCATGCGCGGGCGGTCATCGCCCTCCGGGATCGCCTCGTGCAGGGCCCCGCCGCACTCGCTGCAGTACTTCATCAGCAGCGAGCACGACGCACGGGCCGGCACGCAGGCACAGCGCCCCCTGGCAGCCCGTGCGAAGAGTCATCCGCGCACGCCTGGGCCGCCCGCGGCACCGGAGCACTCTCCGCGCAGGCTGCTAGCAGCTCGCTGTCCACTGCGTCCACACCCGTGTCAGCGCAGCGCGCGACGGGGCACGTCGATGTACTTCACGATCATCGCCTCGCCCTCGTCGCCCTGGGAGATCATGACCCGGTACTGGCCGGGCGGAAGCTGGCCCAGCGCAGCGAGCGGACCGCCGTCGGAATCCGGCACCTCGCCCAGCGTCGCGCTCCAGCGTCCGTCGAGGAACACGGTCGCCACGATCTGCTCGGTGAACGGCCCGCGCAGTTCCTCGATCGAGACCGTGACATCGCCCTTGTCGGGATCGGCCAGTCCCTCGACGCCGATCAGTCCCCGGTCCATCCCGGCTTCGTTGCTCGCGAGCATCAGCAGCAACTGCAGACGGAGGAGGTCGATGATGATGCCGTCACCTGCATCGAACGCGACCTGATTGGTCGGACCCAGGATGCAGGGCGGGTCGGGATCGGGCGCGAGGTACCCGTAGGAGAGCGGGATCCCGTAGACCAGCGCCAGCGCCGCGAGGCCGGACATGTACTTGGCGAGCGCCGTGCGCAGCTTGCCGGTGGACCCGCTCAGCAGCCCGATCGCCTTGATGATGAACTGATCCCAGGCGCCGCCCCCGCCGGTCATGTACGCCAGCGTGGCCACGATCGGCAGCGAGTACTGCACCAGCCAGAAGTAGCCCTGGGCCGACAGGTTCGTCGCCGAGGAGTAGTAGCCGGTGAACGCGTTGATGATCAGCGTCAGGTACAGCAGCTGCCCCTCGTGCAGGTAGTACGAGATGACCGCCCGACGCAGCGCATCCGCGCTCATGCCGTCAGCGGTCTCGCCCACGGCCGCCAGGTCGATCTCGGCCTGGTCCAGCAGGTCCTGGAACGAGCCCGGGGCGCCCTTCTCGATGTCCTTGAGGGTGCCGCGCAGTTCCTTGATGGCGCTGTTGGCGCCCTTCTTGAGCAGCTTGTCCGCCTCCTTCTGCTTCATGACGACGTACACCGTCACCAGGATCGGCGGCGTGCCGTCGGCGCCCTTGCCGGTGGGCTGGATGCTGATCTCGGTCTGGGCGCCGGAGAACGCGTCCTTGGCGGAGACCTTGAAGGTCCGCGCCGACGACGGGTTGGCGGACTCGGGGGACACGGTGATGTCGCCGCTGTCGGAGACCGCCGTCCAGCTGGGCTTGCTGCCGTCGGTCGCCTTGACCTTGATCGTCCCGGTCTTGCCCTCGTCGACGACGAGGATCCGATCGGCCGGCGTGACGTCGAACTGGGCGGCGACCGCCCCCGTGACACCGAGCCAGGCGCTCAGCAGGAAACCGGTGATCACGACGTGGCGCAGCGACATGCGTTCTCTCCTTCGGAGGATTCCATCCGGCGGGCATTCCGATCCGCGGCGGAACCTGCTCCCGCCGGGCGCCGGTCCCGACCCGGACGCGGACCCAGCCTACATTCGCGCACTGCCCGATTCGATCTCACCGGCACAGGCCGTCACGACCCCGCGAGTCACGGATCACGGCCCGGCGGCGCCCTCGCCGTGCTCGACCGCCGCGGCCTCGGGTGGCTCGGGCTCGAAGAGTTCGTCGGCCGCGATCGACTTGACAGCGGCGGGTGATATGTCACTATATGGTGACATGAAGTCGAACGAGGATCATGTCTGGCGGGCGCTCGCCGATCCCACGCGTCGGGACATCCTCGACGTCCTGGCCGGCGGCGCGCGCTCCACGGGCGAACTCGTCGACCGCTTCCCGCACCTCTGCCGCACGGGCGTGATGAAGCACCTCGACCTGCTCGAGCAAGCGGGCCTGCTGATCGTGCGGCGCGAGGGGCGCATGCGCTGGAACGCGCTCAACGCCATGCCGATCCAACGCATCTACGACCGCTGGGTGAGCCGGCACGTGCGCGGTGCCGCCGCGGCTGCATCACGCATCAAGGATCACGTCGAAACGAATTCCAAGACGAAGCGGCGCAAGACGCGTCGCTGAACGAGAGGACGCACCCCATGACGACCCAGCTCGACCGACAGGCGACCGGCTCCATCCGCTACGAACTCGAGATCCCCATCGAGGCCTCACCCGAAGCCGTGTGGGACGCACTCACCGAACACACCAACGCCTGGTGGCTGCCCGACTTCCACATGGTCGGTGCGGACTCCGAGGTCTCCCTGAACGCCGAGGCCGGCGGTCAGCTGATCGAGACCAAGGCCGACGGCGGCAGCCTGCTCTGGTACACGGTGCAGATGGTCGTGCCCGGTGAATCGCTGCACCTGGTGGGGCACCTCGCCCCGCCCTGGGGCGGCCCGGCCACGACCATGCTCCAGCTCGGCGTGCGCGCCTACGGGGACGGCGCGCTGCTCGTCGTGTCCGACGCCATCTTCGGCCAGGTCGACGAGAAGAGCGCCGCGGCTCAACAGGAGGGCTGGACGGCGTTGTTCGGCGACGGACTCAAGCGCTTCGTGGAGTCCTGAAGGCGACCGTCGAGCGGGGCGTCCCAGCGGACCCGGCCGATCGACAGCCCGGGCGGATGGGGCTTCCCGCGGCGGCGCGGGGCAGCGGGGCAGCGGGGCAGCGGGGCAGCGGAGCAGCGGAGCAGCGGGGCTCGGCGGCACGGGGCTCGGCGGCACGTGCCACGGGGCGCGGCTGCCGAGCGGCCTCAGGCGCCGGGTGCGTTCGCGGCCCCGAGCATGGCCAGCGCCACCAGCGCGGTGACCAGGGTGCACACGAAGCAGAACGCGCAACGCGGCAGGAGCTGCTGCCACGAGCGTCCTCCGCTCGCGCGCGCGGACCAACTCGCGACGCGCGCACGCATCAGATGTACTTGCTCACCGGGCCGAAGCTGCGCCGGATGAGGTCGAACAGCTGGAACTCGATGGGCGCCTTCCACAGGCGGTTGCGCAGGCGCACGCCGGCGCTCTTGCGCAGCACGCGGGAGACCGGGCCCTTGCCGCCGGCGAGACCGTCGAACCAAGGCGCCAGCGCCGTGAAACGCGACCAGACCTTCTGCACGTCCGGGGGAATGGGCCCCCACCACGAGTTGAACTTGTAGTCGAAGAAGCGCCCCCAGTCCTCGAGCGTCTCCGGCACGGGGTAGCCGTTCTGTTCGATCGACGGTGCCCAGAACTGGCTGCCGGGGATGGGCCGGTAGGGGAAGACCTCGACCGAGCACGACGGGTACCTGGTCTTCATCTCGGCCGCCTGGTAGATCGTCTCGTACATTGATTCGACCGACTCACCGGGGTAGCCGATGATGTAGGTGAGCCCGCTCTTGATGTCGAGCTCGTGCATCTTGCGCATGGCCTCGTCCGTCTGGCCTTCCTTGATGGCCTTCCGGATCAGGGTCTGGGTCTCTTCCGTCGCTGCCTCGGCGCCGAACCACATCAGGTGGTTGCCCGAGCGCTTCATCAGCTTCAGGCTCTCCTGGTCGTACTGGCAGATCTGCTTGATCTCGATCGTGCCGTTCCAGGAGATGTTCAGGCCCTTCTCGAGCAGACCCTCGCAGAAGTCCACCGTGCGCTTCTTGCTCACGCCGAAGTTGGCGTCCTGGAAGCGCAGCACGTCGAACGGGTGCTTGTGGTGGATCTCGGCCAGGCGGTCGACCAACACGTCGGCGTCGAGCGCGACCCAGCGGCGACCGGCGATCTCGGGCGAGCAGCAGAACGCGCACGGCTCGGGGCAGCCGAAGCTGCTGAAGTAGCTGAAGCCCCGGAAGGGCTTGTTCTCCAGGTGGTGCGGCGGCGGCAGCCGGTTGCGCACGCGGTTGCCGAAGCGCGCGGCACGCTTCTGCAGGTCGTAGTACTTGTCGAGGTCGATCAGGTCGAAGGACGGCTCGGGCAGATCGTTCAGGTGCACGACCTTGCGCGTGGCCGTGTAGACCATTTCACCGTCCTTCTGGATCGCGAGCCCGGCCACGTCCTCGAGCGAGGTGCCGTTGCGGATCGCTTCGAGCATCTCGCCGAAGGTGACCTCGCCCTGGCCCAGGCACACCGCGTCGCAGATGCCGGCTTGCAGATACAGCTCGGGCACCGCGGACGGGAACCAACCGCCCCAGATGATGGGCAGCTCGGGGAACCTCTCGCGCACGGCTCGCGCCACCATCGCGCTGTCCCAGACCTGGTAGCCGAGGATGCACGAACTCCCGAACACCGTGGCGCCGTCGCAGGCCGACAGCACCTGCTCCAGGAAGTCGGGCTCGGTCATGCCGTCGATGCAGACCACATCCCAGCCGGCACGCTCGGCCATGGGCGCGATGTGCAGGAACTCGAGCGGCAGCAGATCCGCACTCGGCAGGTCGCCGATGGACGGGTCGACCCGGTTCGGCATGTAGAGGACGACCTTGGGCTTCATGGGTCCGTCGCGGAGGTGCATCCCGGGGTTGTGGTGGGAGGCGGGTTGAGGGGGCTGGGCCGGCGCCTCAGGCCAGCACGGGAGGCTTGTTGCCAGTGAGGATCGAGACCACTTCGCCGTCTTCGGGGAAGCGCCCGGACTCGAGCTTGGAGAACACCAGTTCTCCGTTCTTCTTGACCTCGAAGCTGCCCCCGTCGGAGGGGATCAGAACGAAGTCCTCGACATCACGCTTGAAACGCTTGAGCAGCTCTTCCGCCAGACCGACGGCACGGGGCTCGTAGTTTCACACCGCGCAGTAACGCAGCTCGATCTTCAACGACATGCTCTCCATGGAATGGGGTGCCGCCCGACACACGGGTGACGCGCCATCGCGACGGGCCGGCCGGTAAGGCACCGTCCCGCGAACAGCACGCCCCGCCGCAGCAGGATCGCTGCAGCACGGCCGAATCAGGAAGCATACGCCCATATGGGAGCCTCCGCCACCGCAGCCGAAGCCCACCAGCGGACCCCGTGATCACCTGCACGAGCCCTTGCGGGCCGGGCCCGATCGAGCCGCCCCGATGCCCGGTGGGTCAGCCCCCCACGAGGTCGAGAAAGGCGTCCTCGTCGAGGACTTCGATCCCGAGTTCCTGCGCCTTCTTCAGCTTGGAGCCCGGCTTGGCTCCCACCACCAGCACGTCGAGGTTCTTGCTCACACCGGAGAGCAGCTTGCCGCCGGCGGCCTTCACCCGTTCGTTGGCCTCCCGGCGCGAGAGCTTCTCGAGCGTCCCGGTGAAGAGGAACGTGCGTCCGGCCAGCGGACCTTCGCCCTCCACGCGCGGGGCCGGCTCCACCGGCGCGAGCCCAGCGGCGTACAACGCGTCGACGTTGGCCTGCTCGGCGTCGTCGGCCAGCCACGCCAGCAGGCTGTCGGCGACGACCGGGCCGATCTCCGCGACATCCACCAGATCCTCCGCGCCGACCGCACGCAGCCGCTCGAGGTCGGGCCAGTGCTCGGCCACCACCTCGGCCACGTGCTGTCCGATGTGCCGGATACCCAAGGCGAAGAGCAGCTTGGAGAAGCTGCGCGTGCGGCTGGCCTCCAGGCCGCTGAGCACGTTCCGGGCCGACTGCGTGCCCATGCGCTCCAAGCCGGCCAGCGTCTCCTCGTCGAGGGCGTACAGGTCCGCCAGCCGGGTGACGTGAGCGCCCTCCACGAGTTGCTCGATGAGCTTCTCGCCGACGCCTTCGATGTCCATGCCACCGCGCGCCACGAAGTGCTCGATGCGCCGCTTGAGTACCGCGGGGCAGGCCGGGTTCGGACAACGGACCACGACCTCGCCCTCGGCCTCTTCCACGGGCGTGTCGCACACGGGACAACTGCCGGGCAGCGCAAACGGCTCGCCACCGCCGTCCTCGGACACACCCACGATGTGCGGGATCACGTCTCCAGCGCGTTCGATGATCACGCGGTCGCCCGGCTTCACGCCCAGGCGCTGCACCTCGTCTCGATTGAACAGCGACACGTACTCGATCGTCACGCCGGCCACGTGCACCGGCTCGACCACGGCTCGCGGAGTGAGTGCACCGGTGCGACCGACCATGACCTGGATCTCGCGCACCACCGACGTGCCCCGTCGCGCCGGGAACTTGAAGGCGATGGCCCAACGCGGCGAACGGCTGCGCACGCCGAGGCGTTCCTGCAGGGCCACGTCGTCGAGCTTGATCACCGCCCCGTCCACCTCGAAGGGGAGCTCGTCGCGCCGGGCCAGCAGGTCGTCGTAGTGGGCCAGCACGTCGTCCAGGGCGCCGCGCCGCCCCACGTGGCGGCCGGTGGCGAGCCCGTACCGCTCGAGGTTGAGCATGTCCTCCCATTGGGACGAGCGAGGGAAGCCGTCTACCTGGCCGAGCCCGTAGAGCACGAGGCTGAGCGGTCGCTGGCGTGCGACCTTCGGGTCCAGCGACTTGAGTGTGCCGGATGCCGTGTTGCGCGGGTTGATGAACAGGTCTTCGCCGGCTTCGGCGCGCGCCGCATTGAGCGCCTCGAAGTGTGCACGCGTCATGATCACCTCGCCGCGCACCTCCAGCAGAGCGGGCGGCGTGTCGCCCTGCAGCACGTGGGGCAAGCCGCGGATGGTGCGCACGATGTGGGTCACGTCGTCACCCACGCGGCCGTCGCCGCGGGTGATCCCGCGCACCAGCAGGCCCTGCTCGTAGACGATCTCGATCGCCACGCCGTCCAGCTTGGGCTCGCAGGTGAACGTGATCTCCGCCGGGGCGACGCCGAGGAAATCGCTGATGCTGTCGCACCACTCGAGCACTTCCTCGCGACTGTAGGTGTTGGCCAGCGACAGCATGGGCTGCCGATGAGCCACCGACTCGAGCTGCGGCACCGGCGCGCCGCCGACCCGCGTCGTGGGCGAATCGGGCGCTGCCAGCTCGGGGTGCTTGCGCTCGAGGTCCTCGAGTTCGCGCAGCAGGACGTCGTACTCTTCGTCCGTGATGATCGGCGCGGCGAGCTGGTAGTAGAGCTCGTCGTGGCGCCCGATCTCCGCCTCGAGTTCGCGCATGCGCGCCTCGGCGGTGTTCGGCTTGCGTGTCCGGGGGGCCATGCCGCCCAGCTTACCCGCGCGTGCAGTCACCAGAGCAACATCGCGTCGCCGTAGGAGAACAGCCGGAAGCCGTGGGACAGCGCCCGGTTGTACGCGGACTGGATCGTCTCGCGACCGGCGAAGGCCGACACGAGCACGAGCAGCGTGGAGCGCGGCTGGTGGAAGTTGGTGAACAGCGCGTCGACGGCGGCGAAGACGTGGCCGGGGCGGATGAACAGGCGTGTCGTCCCGGCACCCGGGGCGAGCCACCGGCCACCGTCACGGACCGCCGACTCGAGAGCCCGCACGCAGGTCGTCCCGACGGCGACGACGCGGCCCCCTCGCTCGCGGGTCCGGGCGTAGGCGGCGGCCAGTTCCTCCGGGACCACATAGCCCTCGGCGTGCATCTCGTGCTCGTCCAGCGACCGGCCCCGCATGGGTCGGAAGGTGCCCTCGCCGACCTGCAGGGTGAGGTAGGCCACGTCCACGCCGCGCGCCTTCACGGCCGCCATGAGTTCCGGCGTGAAGTGCATCCCGGCGGTCGGCGCCGCGGCCGCGGCCTCTCCGGCGGGGCGCCCGTTGCCGAAGCGGCGGGCGAAGGTCGTCTGGTAACGCTCGCGATCGAGCTCGTCGTGCGCGTCGCGCTCCAGGTCCCGTCGGATGTAGGGCGGCAGCGGCATGCGCCCCACCTGATCGGCGAGCACGTCCACGTCCCGACCGTGCACCACGCGGATCGCGGCGCGACCCTCTCCGTGCAACTCCGCGATGCGCCAACGGTCCCCGTCGATCTCGAGTTCCTCGTGCGGCCGGAGACTGCCACGGGTCCCCAGCAGCACCGTCGCATCGCGACCACGGCAGTCGAGCAGCAGGATCGACACGCGTCCGCCCGTGGCCACACGCACGCCGGACAGTCGCGCAGGTCGTACCCAGGCCTGGTTGAGCACCAGCAGGTCGCCCTCGCGCAGGCTCTGCGCCAGTTCGGCGACCCGGCCTTCCCCGGCGACGCCCTGACCGCGGCGCACGAGCAACAAGCGGGCGTCCTGCCTGCGGGCGGGTGGCACCTGAGCCACCGCTTCGGGCGGGTAGTCGTAGTCGTAGGCGTCGACCCGGTCGTCGGGCAACCGGTCGTGAGGAGCGTCTCCCTCGGGCGCAACGGGACCGTCTGCAACGGGACCGTCTGCACGGGGGGCGGGCGCGCCGGGATCGGGATCGCGTGGAGCGGCAGTCATGGGAGCACCGGGCAGCCGACGGCCGGAATCAGAATCGGAACCCCGGACCGGGCTCGGCAGCTTAGCGTATGGGCAACCGACGTTGGCGCAGGGTGACCGGATCGCCAAGATCGGCTAGTTCCCTCCGACCCCGCGGTCCCCCGGGAAACCCGCCGGAGCGCAACGCCGGCTCCGGCACCTTCACCCGACCACCACCCCAAGCCTCCCGCCGCCTGTGAACACCCGCGACGCACAACCCGCCCCCGGCCTCCCCGCACCGCCGCGCGAACCGCCCGAGCTCGCGCCGCACCTGGTGCGTGTCGAGACGCTCACCTATCCGCGACGGCACGTCCGCTGGCTCACGATCTGCGGACTGCTGATCGCCGGTGCGACCTACGTGAGCCTGCTGAGGTTCATGCGCTGGCACGACCCGTCGGCCAACTTCCTGCCCATGGACTACACGCTGACCTTCGGGCTGGCGGCGATCCTGCTGGCACCGGTGCACGAGGGCCTGCACGTGCTGGCTGCCGTCCTGCACGGCGTGCGCTGGAGCCGCATCCGCCTGGGCTTCCGCCGCGGCTTCATCGTGGTCAACTTCACCGAGCCGGTGCGCATCGCCACCATGCGCATCGTGTTGCTGGCGCCGCTGGTGGTCCTGGGCGTACCACTGCTCGTCTTCGCCGCCCATTCCGGTGACCTGCAGTGGTTGGTCCTGTTCGCCGCGCACGTGG